>JAZFUB010000179.1:0-17244 GCA_036447015.1 Thermoguttaceae bacterium
CGAAATCCTGCCCAGCAGCATCAGCGGCCGCGTCTACGTCGACAACAACGGCAACGGACAACGCGATGCAAAGGAACTTCTCCTGGGTGACGTTACCATCCACCTACTGAACGCCTCGGGCAAGCAAATCGCCACGACGCAGACCGACGGCGCCGGCGAGTACTCGTTCGATAACCTTCCGCCCGGCGTCTATGGCGTCGTGGAAGAGCAGCCGGAGGGATACTTTGACGGCCCCGATCGGATCGGCTCGGTCGGCGGATCATTGCTGTCACCCGATTCGATCCTCGATATCGAATTGATCTCGGCCATCCACGCCGTGAATTACGACTTCCGCGAGACTCCGCCGGTGAGCATCTCGGGCCACGTCTTCGCGGACGACAACGACAACGGTCTGTTCGACAAGACCGAATCTGCCATTGCCGACGCGACTTTGTCCTTGCTCGACGCGGCCGGAACCCCGACCGGCGACACCGCGATGACCGACGCCGACGGCTTCTACCGCTTCGACGGCTTGGCGCCGGGAACGTATGGCGTGGCCGAAACCCAGCCGCCCGGCTTCTTCGACGGTCGCGATACGGCCGGTTCGGCCGGCGGCACGGCCCACAACCCGGGCGATCGAATCACCGACGCGACACTCAAGGCGGGGATCGATGCGGTCGACTACAACTTCGGCGAATTGCGGCCCGCAAGCATCAGCGGACGCATACACGCCGATTTGATCGTCAACTGTGTCGTCGATCCCGATGAACCGCTGTTGGCCGGCGTGACCGTCTATTTGCTCGACGCCTCGGGCGGCCGAATCGACATGACCGAGACCAACAACCAGGGTATTTACCTCTTCGATAACCTTCGGCCGGGCGTTTATGGCGTCGAAGAAATCCAGCCGGAAGGGTACCTCGACGGCCGCGACCATGTGGGCGATGCCGGCGGCCGCGCCGACCAAGACGATCGAATCGTCGAGGCACAGCTCGGCTCGGGAGTGGACGGGCGAGGATACAACTTCTGCGAAATCGTGCCCGCTCGGATTTCGGGCTACGTCTTCCAGGACGGACCGGTCATCAGGATTCTTCCCGGCGCCGGGGTGCCCAAGCTGGCGGACATTCGCGACGGTCGATTGACTCCGGACGATACACGCATTGGCGGTGTCGTGTTGACTCTGGCCGACGCTTCCGGTGTGTCGCTATTGGATGAGAGCGGCCGGCCGATCCGTACGACAACCGATGCCCGCGGCTACTACGAGTTCACCATGTTGGAGCCCGGGGCCTACTCGATCATCCAGGAACAACCCCACGGTTACATCGATGGCATCGATTCGCCCGGGTTGATTTTCAATATGCTGGGCAAGCTGGTCTCGTCTCCCGACGATGGGCAGTCGACGATAGGTCCGTCGGCCGTACAACCACCCGGTGGTGGCATTTCACAGTTCGGAACCCCGGACGTCACGGCCGGCTCGCGCAACGGCATGGCGGTCAATGAGGTCAAGCCGGTCGATCCGACCCGCCTGCAGCGACTGATGCTCCTCCTAGAGCGATTCGTGGTCGATCCGAAGAATGACGCCATTGTCTCGATCTACCTCAATGCGGGCGAGCAGGGCACCTCGTACAACTTCAGCGAAGTGCAGATGGCGCGGATCCCCATTCCGATCCCACCGCCGCCAAAAAGACCGCCGCCGCCGCCGATCACCGCGATTCCGTTCGATCTGCCCGAGGTTAGATACTTGGCACCGCCGCCCGTGTTCGTCTCGCCGCCCGGGTTCGATCTGTTCGGTCATTCCGGCGGTTACACCTGGCACTTGAGCGTGCTCAACGGCGGTCGGCCGCGTCGCGACGGGCATGGTAACTTCCCGGCCGCCGCCGATGCGGACGATCCTCGCTTCGGTGCGCTCGGGTGGAGTACGGTCGACTTGGGCCAGTCGCAGTGGATCATCGCCAACGATCAGGGTTTCCCGGTCGACAGGGTGATCTTCGGCGCGCCCGGCGGCATTGCCGTGGTGGGCGATTTCAACGGCGACGGCGTCGACGAGGTCGGCCTGTTCGCCGATGGGTATTGGATGCTCGATCTCAACGGCAATCGCGTCTGGGACGACGGCGATCTGCTGGTCCATCTCGGAGCCGAGGGGGATCTGCCGGTCGTCGGCGATTGGGACGGCGACGGCAAGGACGATATCGGCATCTTCGGCCCGGCGTGGATCGGCGACATTCGTGCCGTCGAGCGCGACCCGGGCATCCCCGACGCATCGAACGAACCAACCGGCCGGCAGAAGAACGTTCCGCCCGAGCCCCGGTTCGCCGCCTTGCTGCCACGAACGCTGAAACGGACGATCGAGGGCACGACGCGCCGCGACGTCATCGATCACGTTTTCCTCTACGGCACGGCCGCCGACCGACCGGTGGCCGGCGATTTCAACGGCGACGGCGTCGCCACGATCGGCGTCTTTCGCGAGGGAGTTTGGCTCCTCGATGCCGACGGCAACGGCCGACTCACCAGCGAAGACCAACGAATCGAGCTTGGCCAGGCCGGTGATCTTCCGGTCGTCGGCGATTTCAACGGCGACGGCATCGACGACCTGGGCGTCTATCGGGCCGGCCGATGGTACCTCGACACCGACGGAAACCATCGTCTCGACGCCCACGACAAGGTGTTCGAACTGGGCGGCCCACACGATCAACCGGCCGTCGGCGATTTCAACGGCGACGGAGTCGATGAGATTGCCGTCTACCAGGAAGACATCACGACGCCACCGACGCAAGTGGCCGAGTGACGCCCGACCGCCGGTTCGCGGGTGGCCCCGACGCGAGGCTGTAGGGTGGGCACTGCCCACCAAAACTCGCTCGACGTGTTCCTCTTGCTTCTTGGTGGGCAGTGCCCACCCTACGTTTTCTCTTTGGTCGGGCCAGTCAGCCGTCGCGGATGATTCGCCAGCAGCGGTGGATTCGTTGGTTGCGGAAGTCGGGGGGGACGGTTTGGCGGCTGATTTCGTGGATCTTGGTCGCGTGGATAGCGGCTTCGGCGAACTTGAAGCGGCGGAAATTGGTCGAGAAGATGATGATGCCGCCGGGCGTCATCAGCTCGAGCAACAGGTTCAAGACTTTTACGTGATCGCGCTGCACGTCCCAGAAATGCTCGACCTTCTTGCTGTTGGAGAACGTTGGCGGATCGACGACCGCCAGATCGTAGGCCTCGTACTGGCCGTGGTGCTCGAGGAACCCCATCGCGTCGTCGCGGACGAAGCGATGCACGGGCTGGTCGAATCCGTTGAGCTCCATGTTCTCGCGTGCCCAGTCGAGGTACGTGTTCGACAGGTCGACCGAGGTCGTCGAGACGGCTCCGCCCGCGGCCGCATACACCGAAAACGCGCCCGTATAGGCGAACAGGTTGAGGAACCGCTTTCCTTCGGCCGCATCGCGGACCATCGATCGGGCAATGCGGTGGTCGAGGAACAGGCCCGTGTCGACGTAGTCGGACAGATTGACGCGAAACTTCAGACCGCCCTCGGCGACCTCGACGATGCGCCCCTCGGACGCGTACCGTTCGTGCTGCGTGGTACCCCTTTGCCGCGTACGGCGTTTCGTGAAGACGTTTTCCGGCGGCACGCCGAGCACTTCGCCGGCCGTGCGGACCATCAGATCGAGCCAATCGGCATGTTCGGCGGCCGACCGTTCGTGGGGCCGTTCGTATTCGGTGATGTGCAGATAGTCTTCATAGCGGTCGATGACCAGCGGGACCTCGGGCACGTCGCGTTCGTAAAGTCGGAAGCAGGTGATGCCTTGCCGCGTGGGCAATCGCCGAAGATGGCGTGCCCGTTTTGTAAGCCGGTTGCGAAACTCCTCGGCCTGACGGCTCGACTCGGGCAACAGACCGCCGAACGCAGGCCGGGCGATGGGACGCTCGGGACGTTTGGGTTTGGCAGGCCGGTCTTCCGGTGGCTGTGGTTCGGCGAGTTGCAGTTCGGCGAGTTGCGGTTCGGGCTGTTGAATTTCGATCGGCTGTGGTTCGGTCGGTTCGGGCTGATCTTGCTCGACTTCGGTGGAAGTGGGAGGAGGTGCCGGTCCGGTTGGGTCGGCAAGCCGCGTGCCCGGCTTTGGGCCGTGGAATTGGAAGTACGTACACTCGATCCGCCCGTTGTACAGTTTCCGTCGCCGGTTGGCTCTTTGGCCGACCAGTTCTTCGAAGTGTGGGTGCGAGGTGAGGATGTAGTGCGACCAGGTTTTCAACCGCCGCAAGACCTCGGGCATGGCCCGATAGAGATCCTTGACCTCTTCTTGCTCGCCCATCCGTTGGCCGTAGGGTGGGTTGCCGATGACGCAACCGAAGTCCTTCTTGCTCGTCAAGTCGGCAAAATCGAGCTGCTGGAAGTGGACGTCGTCGGCCACGCCCGCCTCGCGAGCGTGGAATCGGGCAAGGCTCAGTGCCTCTTCGTCGACGTCGGTGCCGATGATTCGCACGGGCAACGAAGGCCGAGCGGCACGCTGGGCCTGTTCTCGCGAGGCCTGCCAAAGCTCGGCCGGAATCCGCGGCCAGCACTCGGCGGCGAATTGGCGATGCAGCCCCGGGGCCATGTTGCGTCCGATCATGGCCGCCTCGATCGGGATCGTGCCCGTGCCGCAGAACGGATCGACCAACTGTTTCTCCGGCCGCCAGAAGCTAAGCATCACCATGGCCGCAGCCAGCGTCTCCTTCAGCGGTGCCCGGCCGGCCAACGTGCGATAGCCCCGTTTGTGCAGCCCCACGCCCGAGGTGTCGATGGTCAGCGTGACCAGATCTTTCAGCAGCGCAACTTCGATCGACACTCGTGGGCCGGTCTCTTCGAGCAGTTCGACGCCGTGGGCCTTTTTGAGCCGTTCGACGATCGCCTTCTTGACGATCTTCTGGCACGCGGGCACGCTGGAGAGTTGCGACTTGATCGACCGCCCGTTGACCGGGAATTCGGCATCGGCGGGAATCCACTCTTCCCACGGCAGGGCATGCGTCCCGTCGAAGAGTTGACCGAAGTCGGTCGCCTCGAACTGCCCGAGCCGCACCAGCACCCGATCGGCCGCCCGAAGCCAAATGTTCGCCTGGCAGATCGCCTCCTCCGTACCGTCGAACAGCATGCGGCCCGGCTGGATCGTCTTGCTCTGGTAGCCCAACGCGTCGAGTTCACGGGCAACAACGGCTTCAAGCCCAAAGGTAGAGGTAGCAATCAGGTCGATGGGAGTCGCTCGCAATCAGGAAGGAGACCACAACTCGACACAGAAGTGATTTGTTGCGCTCAGTTTGGATAGATATAGGCATCTTCAATGATCATGCTGCCGAGCTTTCGGCCACCATATTTCGTTACCATATTATTATTGCTCCGAGAGGCGATTGCTTCGAGGGCGATGGGATTCTGGCTTCCGATGAGTTTGATGTCTGAACTCGTGACCCAAGAGACCTGACTTCGTGACAGTTCGCTGTATGCTTTCCGATATGCTGTAGCTAGACCCTCCTTATCAACCACATCGGAAGCGATGTAGAGAAACCACAGCCCATCGTCAGTGGTGAGCACCCAAAAAGCAACCGCCACGTCAAAGCCGGCTTGCCTGAGATGGTCGACAAAGTGTCTGCCATCATCAATCTGGCTTTCTACCACTGTTGCTGTATCCATGGAAACACTCCGTCAGGATCATTTGTAACTGCTTCGTACAGGTCTCTGGCTTCCGCTTCCGTCTTTCGCGCATACCGGCTAACTTCTGTCCATTCCGCCACGACGCCCCAATAACCGCCGAACCCTGGATTCGTGCCAATATCGCGTTTGTGCAGTGGCCCCAAGTCAGCTTGAATGACTAATTCCTTAATGTCGTGCGTCCAGCATTTCCCCGCGAACTTCTTATCCCTGAAGATTACGCCCGTGTCTTCTACGAACTTGAGAATACACGCTTTGAGCCCAGCCTCCACCGCGTATCCAACGAGGTAGTATGCTGCCGCCCATCGACCGTTATCGAGTAGGATTCTCGCGTCCTCAATTCGATCGTTGGACAACTGCTGCAATTCTGCTCGATTCACTGAGTTCGCCCCTACTCCGAAAGATGTGCCAACCCCGATTGCATTGTACTATTGCTTCGCGGATTTTACTACCCCAAGGCACTACGCCAACCCGCCGGAACCGACGGTTTGCCGCATCCGTTGGATGGTTGTTTGGTAAAGCTCGACGTACTGTCGGGCACTTCGCTCCCAGGACCAATCCTGGCTCATGCCGGTGGTCATCAGTTGGGCCCAAACCTCCGGTCGGCGATAGGCGTCGCAGGCTCGGGTGAGCATCTCGCCCAGCGCCATGGGGCTGTACTCCTGGAAGCGGAAGCCGTTGGCCGACGGATCTTCGGCCGGGTCGTCGGCCACGCCGGTGATCGTGTCGGCCAGGCCGCCGGTTGCTCGAACGGCCGGCACCGTGCCGTAGCGGAGGCTGTAGAACTGGTTCAAACCACACGGTTCGTAGCGACTGGGCATCAGGAAGATGTCGGCCCCGGCCTCGATGCGATGGGCCAACGGATCGGAAAACTCCAGCCGCACGGCGACCTTCTGCGGGAAGCGCTCGGCCAGGTTGCCGAACAATTCGTGGTACTTCGGCTCGCCGGTCCCCAGGATGACCCACTGTGCGTCGGCCTCCTGGACCCACCGCTGGATCACGTCGGCGACCAGGTCGAGCCCCTTCTGGTCGGCCAGCCGGGTGATCAGCCCGATCAGCGGCACGTCGGCGACGACCGGCAGCCCGACTTCCTCCTGCAAGGCCGCTTTGCAGGCCGGCTTGCCCTCGCCGACCGTCTCGACGTCGTAGTTGACGGCCAAATGCGGATCGGTCGCCGGATTCCACTGGTCGACGTCGATGCCGTTGAGGATGCCGGAAAGCTCGCTGGTGCGATGCTGCAACACGCCCTCTAGCCCGCATCCCAACGGCGAGCTCTGAATCTCCTGCGCATACCGCGGGCTGACCGTGTTGATCGAGTCGGCAAAGACGAGTCCCGTCTTCAGAAGGTTCAGTTTGCCGTGGAACTCCATTTCACGCCAATTGAAATGCTTCCAGTCGAGCCCCGTCAAGAGCATGTCCCAGTGCCAAAAGGTTCCCTGATAGGCCAGATTGTGGATGGTCAGCAGGCTGGCGATTTGCTCGTATCGCGGATGGCCGCTATACTCGGTCTTCAGGTAGGCGGGCACTAGCCCCGTTTGCCAATCGTTCGCATGGATCAGATCGACCTGCAAGTCGAGCAGACGGATTGTCTCGAGGACTGCCCGACAGAAGAAGACGAACCGTTCGCAGTTGTCGATATAGTCCTTGCCGTCGGCCCGATAGAGCTCGTCGCGATCGAAGTACTGGTCTTGCTGTACGAGGTAGACCGGCACGTCGCAGTCGGGCAACCGGCTCCGCAGCAGATGGCCGGTGACCATTTTGCTGCCGATCGGGACGATGAAATCGACGCCCAGCGGTTCGATCGTCAGTCCGCAATAGCGCGTGGCCCGATAGGCGGGCAGAATCAGGGTCGGTTTGTGGCCCAGTCGGCTCAACTCGATCGGCAACGCCCCACAGACGTCGGCCAGTCCGCCCGTCTTGGCAAAAGGAACCGCTTCACTGGCGACCAGAAGGATATTCACGTGCAAACTCCGTTTGCTTGGGGGGAGTCCGGCACCTTGCAGGAGCAAAAGACGGATTCAATGTAACCGAAATACTCAACCGCTGCGAGGTCTTTGTTCGTATGGAATCCGAGCAAGGATTTCCTCACTTACGTTATCGATACAATCGGAACACGGAGTCATCTGGATGAATCTTTCCGAGCCCCCCGGGCAGCAATTTCTCCGATCGGCATAAACTCCTATCGGACATAGGGATCGGTCGGGATTTTCGGTCCATTGTGTCAACATACTGCGACAGTTGCCCACCGTCGCCAGGTCTGGTCGACGCGGCCGACTCGCTCGACACCCCGAATTGAGTGACTCATTGCACTCTGCCTGCTAACTCGATAGGCTGGGTACCTCCGAAGGGTAGACAGTATTGTCGAGATCGATGTTTCTGTTGCCTCCTTCGTGGCTGAAATCAGCTGTCAGGGTTTCCTGTCAAAAGTGGGATTCACAACGCTTGATTCTTAGCCCTTGAGAGATCACAATGGAATGATTAGCTTTTCTAAGTGGCCAGAGGTAGGCTTTCCGAGCTGAGCGATGCCCATTGCCCTTCTTTTCATGCGTTGACGAGGCCTTGCGTGATTGCCGGTTTTCCGTTGTGCCTCTGCGCGATACAGTTCCCATGCACACCTTCGATGTGCAGACCTAATGATCAAACAGCGGGGAATCGAGTGAAACGCGGCGCTGCTGGATATTGTCGGGCGGTTGCCGGGCGGTCGGCGATTTGCGTCGCCGTCTTCGCCGCCGCGATGCTGGTCCGACCGGTTGCCGGAGCCGATATCGATTCGGGTCGCCCGGCCCATCCGGTCGTGCTGACGCAACTGCCCATCGACTTGAAGATCGAACGTCAAGGTCCCTTGGCCGGCGGCATGCTTCGCGCGGACTATGGCGAGGGGGCGCGGCTGGTCCTCGTGGTGCCCGGCGGTGCGGTCCGAGTGCTCAGTTCAAGATTCCATAGCGCGTGCGATCCGAACGTTTCGGTCGATGGCCGGCGGATTCTCTTTGCGGGCAAACGGACGGCCGCAGACACCTGGGACATTTTCGAGATCGAGCTGTCGGCGGGTAGTTCCGCCGTGAGGCAAATTACCAGAGGGATCGGCGACTGTCGCAGCCCGGCCTATCAATCGACGCTCTACACGATCATCTCGCCGCAACCCTGGTACCAACTGACATTCGTCGGCAAGGGGACGGGCGATGGTACGATGAACGAGTTCGGGCCGCCTCGGGCGACGAATCTCTATTCGTGCAAGCTGGACGGTTCGTCGGTGCGGCGTTTGACGTTCAATCTGTCGGCCGACATCGATCCGCATCTCATGAGCGACGGACGGTTGCTGTTCGCCGGTTGGCAGCGTCGCACGCTGGACCGCGGTGTGCTGGGTCGGATCGGCCTGTTCGGCGTGGGGATCGACGGCACCGACTTGGCCGCGTTCTGTACGGAGCAAGGGCGGCGCATCAAGCACATGCCATGCACGACGACCGGCGGGCTGGCCATCTTCGTCGAGGCCGACACGATACCCTGGGACGGAGCGGGACGCCTCGCGTGCGTGCAACTTCGCCGACCGTTGCACACCTATCGGCCACTTACGAAAGTGTCCGACGGGCTGTTCCATACGCCTTCGGGGCTTCCCGACGGACGGATTCTCGTCTCCCGACGCCCGGCCGACGGTTCGAAGTCGCACGGCCTATGGCGGTTCGATCCGGCTTCGGGCAAGGCGGAAATCGTGTTCGACGATCCTCGCTATCACGAGATTCAGGCCAAGTCGCTCGCGCCACGCGAGGAGCCGGACGGCCGTTCGAGCGTGGTGACGGAAGCCGACCCCAACGGGAATCTCTATTGCCTGAATGTCCACAACTCGCGCCACGACGCACCGGGTGCAGCACCCCGGGCGACTCACGTTCGCGTGCTCGAAGGCCTTCCGCCCGAGTCGCGTCGCAACGGTCTGCCGCCGCTTGTGCAACGCCGCCTTCTCGGCGAGGTCGCGGTGCAGCCGGACGGGTCGTTCCATCTGGAAATCCCGGCCGACATACCGATCGAAATTCAAACGCTCGACGCGCGGGGCGTGATGTTGCGGAGTTGCGGTTGGATTTGGGCGAAGAACCACGAGCCACGAGGTTGCATCGGGTGCCACGAGGACGGCGAACTGACGCCGGACAACGTGCTGATGGACGCACTGAGCCACGACCCCGTATCGTTGGCCCTGCCCGAGCAACAACGGCAGACCGTCGACTTCCGCCGCGACGTGATGCCGATTCTCGAGCGGAAGTGCGCGAAGTGTCACCGCTCGGACAAGCAGTTTCCGCACTTCGACGGTGGGCTCGAACCGGCGGACGCGGCCGAGGAATTCAATCGTGCGTATACGAACCTGCTCAGCCCGCGAATTTCCGACGACCGGCAGAAGGCCCGTCCGGCGTACGTCCGACCGGGCAACGCGGCGATGAGCCTGATGGTCCAGCGGATCTTCGCACAAGCAACCGACGTACCGGAATCGCTGAAGCCGATGCCGCCCGCGGAGTCGGCCCTCTTGACCGACGCCGAGAAGCGAACGATCACCCGATGGATCGACATGGGGGCGCTATGGGACGGAATTCCCGGCCCGGATGAGTTTTCAACACACAACAAAGAGTAACCGCGGAGAATCGATATCATGAATCCCGCACGGAATCGACTTCTGCGACTTCTGCTTCTGACGGCTCCGGTCTCGGTGGTTCCAGTGGCGACCGGCCACGCGGCACCGCCCGAGCTGCCCGTGTTCGTCGACGTGACCGAGCAGGCGGGCATCCGTTTCAAGCACAGCTTCGGCGACTTCAACTTGACTAACATCGTCGAGGGGACCGGGGCAGGGGCCATGTTCTTCGACTACGACGGCGACGGTCTGCTCGACATCTATCTGGTCAACGGGTGTTGGCGCTCCGAAGTGAACCACAATCGGGGACGCAGTCTCCGCGGGAAGCTTCGAAACACGCTCTATCGCAACAAGGGTGATGGGACGTTCGACGACGTGACCGAAGAGGCGGGCGTCGGACACGAAGGCGTCGGCTACGGCTGCTCGGCCGCCGATTTCGATCGCGACGGCGACTTGGACCTGTTGGTGTTGAACTATGGGCCGAACGTCTTCTATCGCAACAACGGCGACGGGACCTTTGCCGACATCTCGAAAGAATCCGGGCTGGACAACCCGGCATGGAGCCTCTCGGCCGCATGGTTCGACTACGACCGCGACGGCGATCTGGACGTCTATGTGGGCAACTATTTGAAGTACGACGCGGGCAAGTTTCGCGACTACTATCCCGCGGCCGGCTATCCGGGGCCGTTGAGCTATGGCGGCGAGGCCGACACGCTCTATCGCAACAACGGCGACGGGACGTTCAGCGATGTGACCCAAGAAGCAGGAATGTTCAACCCGAACGGTCGGGCAATGAGCGCGACGGTGGCCGACTTGAATAACGACGGGCTGCTCGACGTCTACGTGGCCAACGACGGGATGGAAAACTATTACTATCGAAATACGGGCAAGGGAACCTTCATCGAAGAAGGGCTCATCACGGGGCTTGCCTTCGGCGAAGGTGGACAGGGCGTCTCTTCCATGGGCCCGGCCATCGGCGACGTCGATCGGGACGGTCGGCTCGACATCTACATTCCCGACATGGGGTACGGCTGCCTGCTGATGAACCGCGGCGAGTATTTCGAGGATCGCACGGCACCGTCGAAGCTGGCCGTCGTCTGCGGCCAATATACGGGCTGGGGAGGCCTGCTGCTGGACTACGACAACGACGGATACCTCGACGTCTTCGTCGCCAACGGCGATGCGCACCACGAGTATACCGAAGAAGACGTCCTGATGCGCAACGACGGCTCGGGCAGTTTCGTCGACGTGGCCGACCGCTCGGGAGCCTACTTTCGCGAGAAATACGTCGGCCGCGGTGCCACGTTCGGCGATTACGACAACGACGGCGATCTCGACCTGCTGATCGTCAACCTCAACGACACGCCGAGGCTCCTGCGCAACGACGGCGGCAACCGGAGCCATTGGCTGAAGGTCGTGCCCAAGCTGCCCGGCGGCAAGGTCGACGCCATCGGCGCCCGGGTGACCGTGCGAACCGGCCCGTTGACGCAAATGCACGACCTGATTCCCACGACCGGTTACCTGTCGCAGGCCGACCCGAGAGCCCATTTCGGTTTGGGCACGGCCGACAAGGTCGACTCGGTCGAGATCCGCTGGCCCGACGGATCGACCGTGCGAATCGAAGACATCGAAGCCGACCAGACCCTCACGGTGGTTCAAGATGCGAAGTAGACGGCCGTTGACAATTTGTTCGTTATTGCGGGGCAGTTCGGTGACGCCGCGCATGTGCCGTCCAAGCCCACCGGCTGCGACCGGTGGGACCCGGCGTACGCACTCGGTCGGTCCCACCGGTCGCAGCCGGTGGGCTTGGAAGACGGTACCAGGCATGCTGCTGCTCTGCTTGCTGCTCTACCCCATCGCGCTTCAGGCGAAGGAAGAGGAAAAACACCCGGTCTACGTCGGCTCGCGTGTTTGTGCGTCGTGTCACCGGGGCCGTGGCATGGGGCATCAGTTCAGCAAGTGGCTCCAATCGAAACATGCCCGGGCGTATGCCGTGTTGGCACACCCCGAGGCGAAAGAGATCGCCCGACTCAGCGGCATTCCGCAAGAGCCCCAGGAGTCGGCCGTCTGCCTGGGCTGCCATGCGACGGGGGCCGAGGTCGAGGATTGGGAGAAGGACGACACGTTCGTCTTCGAAGACGGCGTGCAGTGCGAGAAGTGCCACGGCCCGGGCAGCGAGTATGCGGATGAAGAGATCATGACCAACCCCAAGGCAGCCGAGGCGGCCGGGTTGATCCTGCAGACGAAGACCGACTGCCAAGGCTGTCATCAGGTCAAGGGTTCGCATGTGGCCGTTCTTGGGCCGTCGACGTTCGATGTGGATGACGCAATGAAGCAGATCGAGCACGCCACACCCCAGCATTGGGATACCGGCGTGGAACCGAGGTTGCCGAGTCCCCGAGCCGTGGAGAACGGTCTGCCGGCCAAATACACCGGAGCGATCGCTTGCGGTGAATGTCACCAGGGGCCCGACAACGGCTATCAACTGAGCCGTTGGCATGTCAGCAAGCATGCCTTGGCTTACGCCTCGTTGGCAACGCCCTCGGCAGAAGCGATTGCCCGGGAGGCCGGCATCCAAGGCGATCCGCAAAAGAGTCCCGCCTGCTTGAAGTGTCACACCACGAGCTACAACGACCCGGCCGGTGGGGCCATGGAGAGCTACGCCATCGATGAGGGCGTCGGATGCGAAGCGTGCCACGGCGCGGGCGGCGAGTACTCGATCGAGGTCGTCATGGAGGATCCCGAAGCGGCCGCCGCGGCCGGATTGAAACCGGTGACGCGCGACACTTGCCTCGGTTGTCATCGGCAGGCCCATGGCAAACCGTTCGACTACGAGACGGCAAGCTTGGCCATCGCCCATCCAACACAGTTGCCGGCCGTAGTCAGGGACCCAATCTACAAAACACCGCTGAACCTGGCGATCAGCCCCAACGGCCGAGAACTGTTCGTCGCCTGCGAAGCCTCGCATTCGGTGATCGTCGTCGACACGGCCGCCCGACGCAAAGTGGCGGAGATCCAGGTCGGCCACCACGCGACCGAGGTCGCTTTCAGCCCCGACGGCACGCGGGCGTACGTCAGCAACCGGCTCGATGATACCGTCTCGGTGATCCAAGTCGCCACGCGAAAAGTCCTCCAGACGATTCCCGTCGGCGACGAACCGCACGGTCTGCTGGTGGATCGCCGGGGAAAGAACCTCTACGTGCTCAACACGTCGGTCGGTAGCATTTCGGTGATCGATACGGCGTCGCTGCAGGAAATCAAGCGGCTTTCGGCCGGCCGGTATCCTTGGTCGATGTCGATGTCGCCCGACGGGTCGAAAATCTGCGTCACCAACGCCCTGTCGCACTTCGTCGAGTATCGCACGTCCTCGATCTCCGAGGTCACCGTCATCGATACGGATCGCGTCGTCGTCGAAGATCGGGCCATGGTGCGTGGGGCCAATTTGCTGCTGGGCGTCGACTGGCACCCGAGCGGCCGGTTCGCACTGGTCACGCTCAACCGCACGAAGAACCTCGTGCCGATGACCCGGCTGTTGCAGGGCTGGACCGTCACCAACGGCCTGGGGATCGTCTGGGCCGACGGGCGGATCGACCAGGTCCTGTTGGACGAGCCGGGCATGTCCTTCCCCGACCCGACCGACGTTGCCGTCACGCCCGATGGGCGGCTGGCGCTGGTGACCAGTTCCGGGTCCGACCGGATCGCCGTGGTCGATGTGCCGAAACTAATCGCCATGCTCGACGGCGCCACGCCACACGAGCGCGAGAACGTGTTTCCCAACCACTTGGGCAAACCGACCGAATTCATCATCAAACATATTCCGACCGAGCAGAGTCCCCGTGGAATCGTGATCGCTCGCGACGGAACGACCGCCTATGTGGCCAACAGCCTGAACGATTCGCTGACCGTCATCGACCTGAAGCGACTCGAAGCCGTCGGGCGGATCGATTTGGGCGGGCCGAGGGAAATCACCAAGATTCGATGGGGCGAACGGATCTTCCACAGCGCCGACAGCGCCTTTCACCGCCAGTTTTCCTGCCATACGTGCCATCCCGACGGGCACGTCAACGGGCTGACCTACGACATCGAACCGGACGGGCTGGGGATCAGCCCGGTCGACAACCGCACGCTGCGAGGGATCCTCGATACGTCCCCGTTCAAATGGGAAGGCACCAACCCGAGCCTGTCGCGCCAGTGCGGCGCACGGTTGGCCGTCTTCTTCACGCGGATTCAGCCGTTCACGCCCGACGAGCTTTCGGCATTGGTGAACTATATTTGTACGATCCCCCGGCCGCCGAACCGATATCGTCCGCTCGGGGCCGAACTGACCGACACGCAGCGACGCGGCAAGGCCGTTTTCGAGCGAACCCGAACCAACGGCGGCCGCGCCATCCCGCGCGAGCAGCGATGCTTCGACTGCCATTTTCCGCCGCTCTATACGAATCGCACTCGGGTGGATGTCGGCACCAAAACGCCGCTGGACCGCGAAGCCGATTTCGACGTGCCGCACCTGAGCAATATCTACGACTCGGCCCCCTACCTGCACAACGGGTTGGCCGAAACGCTCGAAGAGATTTGGACCCGATACAACCCCTACGATCAACACGGCGTGACCAACGATCTGACCAAAGATCAGTTGAACGACCTGATCGAGTATATCAAGACGCTTTGATGCCCTTGCACGCGAGCGACGGCAACGGGAGAGATGTCGATGAATCTGTTTAGAATTATGATACTTGCCCTCATGTCTTCGATAACGGTGTGCCACTGCTTCGCAGAAGCAGTGTCCGCTACGTCACCCGAAAAAAACACTGCTTCTCAACGGGCTGCCGAAGAGCCCGCCGGTGCGGCCGGCGAAACTACGGAAGACGTAGGCAAAGCCGAGCAGAAACTCCCATACATCTATACCGATTGGAAACACTACACCAAGAAGGACGGCCTGCCGAACGACCATGTCTTTGCCGTCAAGGCCGACGGCCCGAGGGTCTGGATCGGGACCGAGGACGGGCTGGCGTGTCTCGACAAACGGTCGGGCAAGATCCGCAGTTGGCAGGAGAAGGACGGCCTGCCGTGGCGCGTCGTCTCTGCACTGGACGTCAACGCCAAGACGGGCGAAGTCTGGATTGGCCTGCTCGGCGGTGGGCTGGCTCGCTTTAGCGGCGGGCGGTTCGACCATTTCCACCAACTCAACAGCGGACTGGTCAACGACGTCGTCTATGGGCTGACCGTCCAGGAAGACAACGTCTGGGTGGCCACCACGGCCGGCGCGAGTCGCTACAACACGATCACCGGCCAATGGACCATCTATACCGAAAAGAACGCCCCGATGGAGGAGATCTGGAACTACGACGCCTGCTTCGACGCCGGGAACCTTTATCTGGCCGTCTGGGGAAGCGGTATCCTCGAGTTCGACGTCGCGACCGAGCGATGGAAACACTACATCGATCCCGACGGTGAGATGGAAATCGACCTCTATCGCGACGACGGAATCGTCAGCGTCGTGACCTCGGGCGTGAGCCACGTCGACGGGATCCTTTGGGTCTCCACCTACTTCGGCATGTCGCGCTACGACGGTCGCCATTGGCGCGGCTACTATGCCGATGAGACGGGCTTGCCGAGCGATTTCGGCAATTCGGCCGAAGGTCGAAATGCCGACGAGGCATGGTTCTCGACCGACAAGGGCATCGGTGTGTTGACCCATTTTGCGACCGACACCTGGGTCACTTACACACGAGACGCCAAGTCGGAGTCCGGCAAGGCCGTCATCCGACGCGGCAACGATGTGATCAAGACGGTTCCGCTGCGGCGGTGCGTGCCGCACAACTACATTCTGAGCGTCGAATTCGACGGCAACGACGCCTGGGTCGCCACGGCCAAGGGGCTCGGCCACGCCGTCGGCAAAGGATACTTCCAAGGACTCGGGGAGGAAGACGAACAATGAAACGTTACGCAATCGCATGGACCGTCGTGCTGCTTTTCGCGACGCAATGCCCCGCGCAGTCGGATCGACCCCAGCAGTCAGCCGTCGAGGTCGATGCCGCGACCCGGAAGGTACTCGAAAAGATCAACGCGGCCTCGGCCTACGAGGTTCCCGACCTGGGGCTCCGACAAGACGAACGCTATGCCCGCACTACTTCGGAGATGGAGCCGTATCGCCACGTCAAGCCGTATCGACAACACTTCCTGCTGCAGTTGGAGTACACCGGCCCGGGCCGCGCGATCCCCGAACCCGAGCATGTCGACAGCGTGAAACTCGGCTTCATCGGGCCGATCGAATCGACCATCTCGGTGGCGACCGGCGGGAAAAGCCACGAAGAGACCCTCGGCGTCAAGATGCTGCAAGGTGCGCGGCTCGCCATCGAACAGGCCAACGACCGCGGTGGATACCTCAAGCGGAAAGTGCCCTTCGAACTGGTCGTCAGCAACGACAACGGGCTGTGGGGGGCGTCGGGCAACGAAATCGTCAAAATGGCCTACAAGGACCGCGTCTGGGGGATCCTCGGCACGATCGACGGAGCCAACAGCCATATCGCCATTCGGGTCGCACTGAAAGCCGAAATCCCCATGATCAATACGGGCGATACCGACCCGACGTTGGTCGAAACCAACATCCCCTGGATCGTCCGATGCATTAGCGACGATCGCCAACAGGGCTATCTGTTGGTCGACTACGTGTATCGCAAACTGGGGCTGACCCGCATCGGCGTGATTCGGGCGA
Organism: Thermoguttaceae bacterium; assembly: GCA_036447015.1. Classification (GTDB taxonomy): domain Bacteria; phylum Planctomycetota; class Planctomycetia; order Pirellulales; family Thermoguttaceae; genus JAZFUB01. The sequence continues at coordinate 16,969 of JAZFUB010000179.1, forward strand.
GCAATCGGTACGGTCGTTTTGGCGTACGCGAGATCCGCGACGGAAGCCGCCGATTGGGCAAACCGATCGTCCTGGAAATGGCCTACAAGGTCGGGGGCCAAAGTTTCTCGCTGCAGTTGGAGCGGCTGCGGCAGGCAAACGTCGAGGCCATCGTCCATTGGGGCGATGCGATCGACGGGGCCAACATACTCAACCAGATGCGGGCGATGCGGATGGAGCAGCCCTACTTCGCGTGCGACCGGTGCGTGGCGGACGAGTTCGTCGAGATTGCCGGCG
>JAZFUB010000180.1:0-5111 GCA_036447015.1 Thermoguttaceae bacterium
TGAATGGATGATCAGGGTCCGGCGAAGCCGGTGTAGAGGCCGACGTAATCGGTTGGGTAGGGGACCGGTTCGGCTCCTTGCATGTCGACGCGGGGCTTGGCGTAGAGGGCCGCGCTGGCTTCTTCGATGGCTGCGAGCAACGCGCGATAGCCCGAATCGTCTTTCGAGGTGAATCGGGCGTTTTCGTCTTCGGCCAGGCCGCCTGCCGATTCGGCCAGATTCGATTGCAACACCTGACTGAACGCCGGGTGGGTGAGATTCACACTGCCGTCGTTGAACCGTAGTCCCAGTTGACGCATGACGGCGTTGACTTGCATGCCGGCCCAGGCGTCGCGCGAGCCGGGCGTGCCGGGCCGCGTGTTGTCGTAGGTGCCGTAGTACGGACAGTTGGCGTCGATCCACGCATAGATCCTTCGCCGGCCGTTGTCGTCGACCGTCACGTCGCCGTGGCCGTCCTCGATATACTCCATCAGGCGGCTCACGTGCGAGCCGGTCTGCTTCGGCAAGAAGTTGTCGGTCAGGCCGCGGTTGATGTAGATGAAGTGGACCCAATTCTTGGCCAACAGGTTTTCGTAGGCCATGTTGAAGAATCGCGTCTTGTCGTCCGAAAGGTCCAACAGGCCGTCGGGCTTCGCGCCGCTGTGGCAACTCGCACAATATTTGTCGAACACCGGTTGTACGTGCGTGACGAAGTCGATCGGCTCGGCACGGCCCCAAGGCGGCGGTGCGATCTTCGAGGGCGGCCGCTTGCTCGCCATTCGCGGTGTGTTGGGGGCCGAGGCGGTTCGCGGTTCGTGACAGCCGACGCAACTTTGCTGTTCGCCGGGCATCACCTGGGTGACCGACCCCATTCGGGAAACTTCCTTGCCGTCCTTGTCGACGGCCGCGAAATAGATCTCCACGCCGGCGGGTGCCTCGAAATAAGCCGAACCGTCCTCCTCGACCGGGATCGTGCCGAAACAGGTCTTCACGTAATACGACCCGCGACTGACCAGCGGGTCGTGGTCGTACACGCGATGTCCGCGCATGTTGCAGCGCTTGGGCACTTGGGTCATGATGCGGATTTCTTTGACCTCGCCGCGTTGGATGCCGTTGTCCAACAGGCCCTGGTAGACGTCGGAGAGGAAAAAGGTCCCCACGGCATAGTCGTGGTTCGTGAGCGACGCGAGCACCTTGGGCCGTTTGCGCGGCATCAGCGGGACCGGATTGAAGCAGGAAATCGACTCGTCCTCGGTGACCAGCGTTCGGTCGCCCTGCTCGTTGACGGCGAAGATACGATAGCGCTGCGGTCCGTCCTTGGCCGGGCCGCCGTAGGCCGTCAGAAACAGATCCTCGCTGACCGGCCACGGATCGCGGAAGGCCCAGTTGTATTGTTTGTCGCCCGGCCCGCCGCCCGAATGGACCTGCTTGCTGGGCACATAGTCGTATTCGGGCGTGATGTTCGTCAGGCCGCGTAGGTCCTCGACGCCGTATTGCGGATCGACGATACCCAGCGCCCCGACCGGGTTGCCGTGGTGTGGACCCAGTGTGCAGAGAACCCGATTCGTGCCGGGGATCGACTTGGCCTGCCAGATGACGTTGGGATTCGTGATCGTGTTTCCGTAGAACAGCCGCAGCCGGGTGCCGTCCGGGTTGATCGTCCAGAGGCTTTGCAGCGTGAAGAGGCTTTTGTCCAGGTACTCCCAACGCATGAAGAGGATCGTTCCGTTGTCGAGCACGTAGGGCGACATGTCGGCCAAGGTGCTGAACTCGATGCGCCGGATGTCGCTGCCATCGGCGTTCATCGTAAACAGCGCCGAGGAGAGGCCCGGCTGGCACATGGAATAGCTCTTGCCGCGCGTCGAGGTGAAAGCGATCCGGTCGTCGGGCAGATAGATCGGATGCACGTCGTGGAATCGTCCTCGGGTGATCTGCCGCAGACCGGTCCCGTCGACGTTGATCTCGAAGACGTGGAACGAGTCGATGTTGCGTCGGTAGCCGATCTCGATTTCGCCGTTCGCCTTGGCCTCTTTGAAGGCTTCGTCTTCCTTGATCGCCATCCAGGAGAAGAGGACCCTCTTGGCGTCGAAGGAGCTGCTCATGTCGTAAATCGTGCCGTTGTCGCGACGGAAGATCTCCTTATGTCCCTTTTCCGGATGGGCCGGGTCGTAGATGTAGATACCTCCGCCGGGCGAGTAGACGTTCCAGCAATAGATCGTTCCCACGCCGAACGGTTTTCGCAGGTGGTGCCGTTTGACAAACGCGATCGGCGGACAGTCGTTCGCGACGAGCCCCTTGAGTGCCGTTTCGCCGGCGGGACACGCTGCCGCAAACTCGAGTAGGATGCCCAAGACGAGCACGCTGTAAAACCGGGGCCATCGTCGATTCGTTGACATTCGCATCCGGATACCTCCAGGTGAACAGCCATCAATCGTGGGCATCAATCGTGGGCATCAGTCGTGGCGGACGCAAACTATGGTGTCGGCTTCTCTTTGAGTTTTTTCCATCGCGGGACCCAACCTTCGGTCAGCGCGGTCAGCGCGACTCGGTCTTCGAGGTTGGGGCGGAAGATCGTCAGCAGCAATAGCGGCAGGTACCAGGCCATATACGTCCCGCCCTGGTCCGCCTGCCAAAACTGGGTACCGAGCATCACGGCGGCCGAGCAACTCAGCAGGGTGCCGAGATTCTTCTGGGCCGGCCAGAGGGCCAAGCCGCCGCACAAGGCAACGAACGCAGCGAGCACGGGGATCCGAAACGCCGGTTCGTGAAATTCGGGATTCCAGAAGCCGCCCAGTTCGGCCTCCAGTGGGTTCATTGCCCCGAACATCTGCTGTAAGTAACCGCCGAACACTTCGAGCGTGTCGGAACCGAGAAACAGCAGAAACACCATCAACAGCAGCGCCGAGATCACGCCGGTGCTGAATCGAAGCAGCCCCCGACGCCAATAGAAACTGCACCAAAGCGGCAGAATGAACAGCGGATAGTAGATCACCGCGGCAGCCAACCCGAGCAGGATACCGGCGACGACCGGCCGGCGATAGGCCTCGACTGCCCAGACCAACAGCGCAGCGGGAATCACGTGATCCATCCGGCCCGTCATTTGTGCCGTGTAAGGAAGCAGCAGATAAAGCGAAGCGACCGCTACTCCCGCGTGAACGTTGTCGAAATGGCGATAGCCGATCAGCACCAGGCCGACGACCACGGCCAGATGACCCAGGATTGCCATGGTTCGGGCGGTCGCCGCACGAATCCGGTTCAGACGCAACACCTCCGGTTGTTCGTCATCCTCGGCAGTCGGCGCCCGATCTGAAACGGTTGCAAAGGAATAGAAGAACGCGTAGCCGGGTCCCTGCCGGGGTGGAGCCTCCAAGGCGTCTTCCAGCCGGTGGGCCGACGTCGGGATGATCACGTTGGCGATCAGGAAGACCAGCATCGCGACACCGGTAAACGTCAGGCCGCTCGCGTTGAGGTTCGGTTCCAGCAAGGGGCGACGGACCACGATCGGATCGATCAACAGGCGGACAAGAAACCAGGCGCCGACGATCATCAGCCAAACATAGCCCGACTGGACGAGCCACGGCACGTACTTCGGCACCAGCCCATGGTAGATCGCCAACAGCCCGGGCGAGAAGGCGATCAGCCCGACCAGATCGAGGTTCCGTACGCTCCAAAAGCGTCGAAACTTGAAATAGATTCCCACGACCAGCAACGCGGACAGATAGGCCCAGGTCGTCGGGTTGACTTCGTACTTGAAAAGAATTTCCTGCATGGGCCGTCGCGTGGTTGGCGCCGTCGTGTTGGTGACGAGGCCGGCGGGCCGAGCTCGATATCCTTCGAGCGGGGATCGACCGACACCCTCTTCTTAGAATACACGACGTTTGCCGATTCGCAAACCCCCCCAAGCCTTGCGTCCCTCGCCAGCGGGGGATTCGCCGCGAACCCGGGTCGGCAATTCGGGCTCGGCAATCCGGGCTTTCAGTTCGACGGCTGCGGCACCGGTGTATTGTGCATGAACCAGCGGTTGGCGATCTTCTCCATCGACAGGTCGGGCACGCCGTCGGCCTTCGTCCAGGCCAGGTGGCGCCGGATGGTCCACGTGCCGTCGCTGAGTTGACGCTTCAACGAATCGCTCAGGGCTTTCGCTTTCTTGTCCGACGGCTTGACGGCCAATTTCGCGAATGCCTTTTGACTGCCGGCGAGTTTCTCGTCGACTTGCGTCGGCGAGATCAGATGGGCCAGCATGTACTCGACGTCGCCCGCCACGATCGTCTTGATGATCGAGCGAATCGCCTGTTGGGGATCGCTCTGCGGGTAACGTTTGAGATCGGCGTCCACGCCGTAACGCGGGCTAATCTCGGGCCCGATCGGCTCTTCCACACCAAGGGGCACGCCATAGGCCCCAGCGGAGATCGCCACGAAGACCAGTAAACTGCCGCCGATCATTGGTTGCCGCATGGAATCGGTCCTCCCGATTGGAAACAGAGCGATCCGTACTCGACGTCAGGCAAGAGCCCCGTCGATGGAAAAAGATGCGGCATTGTAGCGGGCCGGGCGGAAGCTGCCTAGACCGTTTTCTGCCTCTGCAGGGCCTACGGGCCTACCGCCGGGCTTCGCGAATCAAGTGGCCCAGTTCTGGGAGGATGATCTTCTCCAGGGCCAATTGGACGGCTGCCCGGGAGCCGGGCATGGTCAGCAGGACCGTTCGCCCGATCAGGCCGCCGGTGGCACGGCTGAGCATGGCGGCCGGCCCGATCTGATCGTAGCTGAGCATGCGAAACAGTTCGCCATAGCCGGGCAGACTCTTGTCGAGCAGCCCGCTGACCGTCTCCAGCGTCTGGTCGCGGCTTCCCAGGCCGGTTCCGCCGGTCATCAGAATCGCATCGATCTCCTGCCGATCCCGCAGAGCGATCAGCAACCGACGCATCGGCTCCGGCTCGTCCGGAATAATCTCCCGCACGAGCACCTCATGCCGGGCCGATTGCAGCAGATCGACGACCGTCTGTCCGCCCGAGTCGGTCTCCAGCGTGCGAGTGTCGCTGACGGTGACGACCGCACACCGGACCGTTTGGGGGGCTTCTTTCTTATGTTCGTGGGGCACATCGCTCATCAAGGGGCCCTTTAGTGCATGAATT
>JAZFUB010000181.1:0-4378 GCA_036447015.1 Thermoguttaceae bacterium
GCCACAGGGGGCTATAATATCGTGCAAGCCGTGACGTTGGCTTCCGATGACAATGAACCTGCCTAACGAAAGGGATTCGGCAATGTACCGCACTTGGACCGCTTGTGTTGTTGGTGGAGCTTTGATGTTCGTTCACCTTGCCGCCGTCCGTGGCGCTGAGCCGTCGAAGCAACTCGTGCCGGAGAACCTCGCGCTGAATGCGAAGGTCTCGGCCAATAGCGAATACAGCGACGATTACCAGGCACGTTGGGCCATCGATGGGAAGATTCCCGCGGCGATGAGCAAGCAGGACACGGCCCAGGCCTGGTGCGTTCGTGGAGGCGATACGAAGCAGACCGGCGAGTTCACCTTGGCTTGGGACAAACCGGTCGAGGTGGCCGAGATCCTTTACTTTGGCCGCACCGGTCAGATCATGGAAGAATGCTTCAAGGACTACGAGGTCTATCTCGACGATGCGACCGAACCGGTTGTCCGTGGCGTCTTCAAGAAGATTCACGGTGCCCAGCGTATCAAACTGCCGCGCACCACCGTCGAGAAGATCCGCATCGCGTTTCTCTCGGCCTACACGAATAACAACAACCCGGGCGCGTCGGAGATCGCCGTGTTCGGCACTTCGCTGAGCGACATGCAAATCCACGCGATGACCACACCGCCCGAGGAACGCTCGCCCAAGGCGTTGGCGCTGAGAGAGGATCTGCTGGCGGGTCGGCTCGGCGTGAACGACATCATGGTCGTGAAGCGCTATCCGTTGAACATCTCGCACGTCTACGTCTACCATGTCGAGGGCTTTCAGAAAGGCGGCGGGCTGTATGTCTACTCGCCCCAAGGCGGGAAACTCCGCTGCCTGGTCGATTCGACCGACGGCATGATCTCCACCGCCGACCTCTCCTACGACGGCAAGCAAGTCGTCTTCGCCTGGAAGAAGGGAGGGCTGGTCCGGTGCAATCCGGTCGCGCACATCGAAGACATCGATCGGTCGGTCAGCGACAACAACTACCAGATCTATCGCGTCAACATCGACGGCACCGGTCTGACGCAACTGACCGAGGGCCAGCACAACAATCTCGACCCCTGTTGGCTTCCCGACGGTGGAATCGCGTACATCTCCGACCGCAAGCCGGCCTACGCCTATTGCTATGTGGTCACGTCGCCGGTCGTCTATCGCATGGAAAGCGACGGGACCAAACAGAAGCGGCTTTCGGCCAACTACCTGATGGACTTCACGCCCTCGGTCCTGGGCGATGGACGCATCATCTACACACGCTGGGAATACGTCGACCGGGCCGCCTGCCCGATCCAGAGCCTCTGGGCCATCAATCCCGACGGCACCGGACTGACCGGCTTCTACGGCAATCGGGTCATCTCGCCCGGGACGTTCATGGACGCTCAGCCGATCCCTGGCACGAACAAGATCGTTGCCACGGCGACCAATCACAACGGCCCCTGCCGCGGCGGTATCGTCATGATCGATCCGACCAAGGGTTCCAACTCGAAGGAAGCCATCACGAACCTCACGCCCGAGGTCGACATCTATGCCCATCGCCTGGGCGGGGGGCCGTGGGGAAACGGCATGCTCGACCGGCGAATCGGCGGAACCTATGAAAAACCGTTCGCGATCGATGACAGCCACCTGCTGGTCTCGAAAAGTGGGCAATTACAACTTCGCGACTTCGACGGCAACGCGACCACGCTGCTGACGATGCAAGAAGGCATGGGCTTCTACTGTGCCCAGCCGGTCCGCGAAACACCGCTCCCGCCCGTGCTCACCGGCACCACCATGGATCGAACGGCCATCCTGCCCGAGGACGGAAGCGTCTCGGGTGCCTGGGCCACCGTCTTCATGCAGGACGTCTACAATGGCCTGGAGCCGCACGTCAAACGGGGCGAAATCAAGCAAATCGCGGTAGTCCAGGAAATCGAAAAGAGCACCCACACGCCGCAGAACAACCTGAAACTGGACGGCTCGGGCATGCGGAATATCGCGGTCTTCGGGTTCCAGTTCCCGTTGGTCTCTTGCGGCGCGACCTACGCACCGAAGAAACTCTGGGGCTTCGCCGACGTGAACGAGAACGGGTCGGCCGCCTTCATGGTTCCTTCCGAAGTGCCGATCTACTTCATGGCACTCGACGGGGAAGGACGTGCCCTGCAACGCATGAGAAGCTTCACCCACCTGATGCCGGGCGAAGTGCAAGGGTGCGTCGGTTGCCATGCCGATCGCAACTCGGTCGCCTCGCGCCCCATCAGCGAACTGGCCATGCGCGGCACGCCCCAGAACCTGACTCCGCCCGACTGGGGAGTCGTCGGGTTCAGCTACGATCACGTCGTCCAACCGGTGCTCGACCGAAACTGCATCCAGTGCCACAACGAGCGCGAGCAGCCGGCCAACGTCGATCTGACGGGCGACAAGACCGACTTCTTCAACGTCTCGTACGACATCCTCTGCCGAACCGGCACGCAGGCCGAGCGGAATTGGATCAGCCACGGCAGCCCCTCCGGTCCGGAGTACGACAAGGTGCGCGGCATGAGCCCCTATACGGAATGGATCTGGACGATCAACGGCGCCGGCCATAACGTGCTGGAGATCACGCCGCGCCGTTGGGGAAGCCCCGCCAGCAAACTGGCCGAGATCATCCGCAGCGGTCATCCCGACGAGAAGGGCAAGCCGCAAGTCGACGTGCCCGACGCCGACCGGCGCCGGGTCTATCTGTGGCTCGATCTGAACGTGCCCTACTACGGCACCTCGTCGTCGAACCACAAGAATCGGCTCGGCAGCCGGCGCATGTTGCCCGAGCAGCTCGAATCGACCCTCGGCGAGATCGCCTCGCGGCGATGTGCCCAATGCCACGACCAGGGTATTCCACGGAAGTTCTACACGCGAATGCTCAAGCCCGAGAACAACGGCTTTATGCTCGCCCCCCTGGCCAAGGACGCCGGCGGGACGGAGAAATGCGGCCGGGCCGTCTTCACCTCGAAGGACGATCCCGATTACCAAGCGTTGCTGAAGACGTTCGAGCCGATTCACGATCTGCTGAAGCAACGTCCGCGGGCCGACATGCCGGGCTTCGTCGTCCTGCCGTAGCTGAAGTCGCAAGACTTCAGGAGATTTTAGGTCGGTACGTGGCGTGGCAGCGTGGGGTTTCCCAGAATCGGACTTCGACGACGGGGAACCCGGCCGCGAGGGCCGTCTCGCCGATTAGCTTGGCGAGGTTCTCGGCCGTCGGGTTGGCGTCGATCAGGTAGAGCGGCTCGCCCATCTCCTGAAACACGCGCACCATCGGGTCGTCGCGACTGAGGATCATGCGATGGTCGAGGTTCTCGTCGATCCAGCCGTGGACTACTCGCTTGATATCGCCGAAATCTAGCACCATTCCCTGATCGTCCAACTGGCTCGCTTCGATCGTGATCAGCACCCGGGCGTTATGGCCGTGCAGGTGACGGCACTTGCCCGAGTAGTTCAGCAGTCGATGGCCGTAGCAGAAATCGAGTTCTTGCGTCACGCAGAACATGGGATTCTCACTCGTGTTTTGTGGAGGTTGCATATCGGGTCGGGTCGTCGGTGCCGATCAGGCGGAAGGCGGCCCGTCGTTCGGCGCACTTGTTGCATCGGCCGCAGTGTTGCCGCCCGGTCGGAGCGATGCAGGAGAACGTCAACTGCAACGGTAGCTCGCGCCCAAGCTGCATGACCTGCTGCTTGTCGAACTTGGCAAACGGCCGCACGATGCGGACCGGGTTGCCGTCGCCACAATTCAACGCCGACTCGAAATGGTCGAAGAAGTCTGCGGTCGTGTCGGAGAACGGATTGGATTGCAGTACGCCCAGGGCCAACTGCTCGATACCGTGCATCCGGCACCAGAGGGCCGCCTTGATCATCAACAGCGCGTTGCGGCCCGGCAGATAGACCGCCTCGTCGGCCGTGGTCGCGTCGGGCACATCGCGCCCGGTCACGCTCCAATGGCCGCCGTACAGATCCCCAAGCGGCAACTGAAGCGTGACCAACGGGTCCAATCGGGGTCCGGTCATCGCTTCTAAGAACCGCATCGCGGCCGCCGCTTCCTCGGCCTGCCAGGCGAGCCCAGAGTCGATGTAGAAGGGTCGAACGCGACGGCCCTCTTCGAGCAAATGCCCCAGCAGGATACAACTATCCAAACCACCGCTGAGCAACAGGCCGATCGGGGCGTTGGAGGTCATCGCAATCTGCGTTCTCGTGTTTGCCGCAGTCCCTGTGCAGAAGGGCCGCCTTAGAACTCGTACAGGAATAACTTCCCGATTCAGTTCTTGGGTGTTGGCTTTGAGCAGTGAGCTTTGAGTCATGGGCTTTCCCACTGCTCATAGCTCAAAGCTCATAGCCAAATAGGGAAGTAATTCCTGTACGAGTTCT
>JAZFUB010000182.1:0-8424 GCA_036447015.1 Thermoguttaceae bacterium
TTCCGCCGCTTCGATCTCTCGTTCGACGGCAAGCGGATCGTCTTCGCGTGGAAGAAGTCGTGGGAAGAAGGCTATCGGATTTGGGAGTGCAACGTCGACGGGACCGGTCTGCGACAGTTGACCTTCCCGCCCGAGCGCGAAGCCGACTTGCACACCAGGTTCCAAATCGCGGGCTACCACCACGGCACCGACGACATGGACCCGTGCTATCTGCCCAACGGCCAGATCGCGTTCATCTCGACCCGATGCCAATACGGCATCCTCTGCGACCAGCCGGACATCTTCACCACGACGACGCTCTACAAGATCGACGCCGACGGGAGCAACATGGTGAAGCTCTCCAACTCGTCGGTCTCGGAGGCCACGCCCACCGTGATGCCCGACGGACGAATCCTTTACACGCGTTGGGAGTACGTCGACAAAGGCTCTTCCTGCGTGAAATGTCTCTGGTCGATGAAGCCCGACGGCTCGGCCTCGTCGGAAGTCTACGGCAACGACATCGCCACGCCGCCGACGATGATCTTCGGTCGGGCCATCCCGAACGCGCCGAACAAATACGTGATGCTCGGCTCGCCCCACTGTTGCCCCTGGACGATCATGGGCACGGTGATTCGGGTCAACATGAACAAGAAGATCCGCACCCGCGAGCCGATGGAGTACATGACGCCGCACGTCGATGTGCGGGGCCTCGGCGGCGAAGCGAGACTCGTCTACATGAAGGACGGCAAGTGGACGCAGAACATCAACGGCCCGATCTATCGCGAGCCGACGCCGCTCAGCGAAACGCTCTACATGGTGCCCTACAAACCGCCGGGCCAGGCATGGCACGAGCCGAACGGTTTCGGGCTGGCGATGCTCGACGAAAACGGCGACACGGTCGAGTTCTATCGCGACGCGGACATCTCCTGCTGGCAGCCGATGCCGTTCATTCCGCGAGTGAGGCCGCGCGAATCGAAATCGAATCTGAACCCGCAGTTGGCCCAACTCGACAAAGCGATCTGCATCATCACGAACGTTCACCACGGCATGGACGACGTCCCGCAGGGGACGGTCAAATACATCCGCATCCTCGAACAGCGTCCCCGGCCTTGGGCCTCGCGTCGCTATTGGGGCGGCGATAGCGGCTACGGGCAGCAGCACGTGGTCACCACCCGATTCACGCACCTGGGCTTGAAGGTGCAGCACGGCGTCGTGCCGGTCGAGGATGACGGGTCGGCCAGTTTCTATGTGCCGGCCCGATCGAACATGTTCTTCCAGGCGCTGGACGACAAATTCCGCTCGATCCAGACGGAGCGGACGCTGGTCAACTACATGCCGGGCGAAATCCGTTCGTGCGTCGGTTGCCACGAAACGCCCGACAACGCGGCCCCCAAGCGTGCGCCGGGCCTGGTCAAAGCCACTCGCCGTGCGCCCTCGGTGCCCGGCCCCCAACCGGGCGACCAGCAGGGTGGCAAGATCATCGACTTCCGCACCATGGTTCAGCCCGTGCTGAACGAGCACTGCGTGGAGTGCCACTCGGGCAAGGAGCCGAAGGCCGACATGGACCTTTCGGACACGCCGACGGACGTCTTCAACGTCGCCTACGAAAGCCTTCTGAACCACCGCGTCTGCGGCAAGATCAACAACGAAGTGGGCCCCAAGACAGGCAATGCCGAGTATCAGCCGCCCTATACGTTCGGGTCCTATTCGAGCATCCTCGCCGCCATGTATTCCGACGGCGAGATTCAACTGGCCGATCCCAAGGCTAACCAGAGAGCTCAAGAACTGGCCGAGAAACACAAGAAGGTGAATCTGCCGCTGGAAGCAAGGATTCGCATCTGGAACTGGATCGACACGAACTGCCAGTTCTACGGTTCCTATTGGGGCCGCCGCAACTTGCAGTACAAGGATCATGCCAACTACCGGCCGATCAGCACGTTCGAGCAGTCGCGATCGAACGTCTGCCCGATTCCGGAGGATCAGCGGTAGGGTTCGTTGAGGCGGCAAGTGACGCACCTATCGTCCAAGCCCACCGACGGCGTTCGGTGGGACTGAGCATCGTTGACGGGTCCCACCGACCGCCGTCGGTGGGCTTGGACGAAATGTTTGGTGTGAGGTTTTCGCTCTACGCGCGTGCGTGCAAGCACACACGCTACGGGGATAAGCGATATGTTGAAGACCCTCTTCGCCCTGCTCTGCACCGTCGTGGCAATACCCGCTGCGGCAGAGGAGACGATCGCACTGCAAAACGCGCATATCCGGATCGAATTTTCCAGCGGGGCCGGCGCGTGCAAGACAACCCGCCTTGTCCGAAGCGACGGCACCGATGCACTCGATCTTCACAGCGACCAGTTCGAAATCCTCCTGTTCGACGACAGCCGTTTCACGGTCGACGATTATCAACTCGATGGGCCGGTGAACAGGTCGCTTGTCGATGGCAAGCAGACGCTTCGGCTCGACTACATCCGAAAAGCACCGACGAACTCCGAGGCTCCTTCCGCCGTAACTGTCGAGTTCGCACTGGGCGACGGCCCTTACGTCCACAAGACGGTTCGTCTGAAGATGCGACAAGGCGCGAGGATCGACCGGCTGCAAGTCCTTCGCTTTTCGACGTCAAGCAGGGCGTCTCGCGGAGGGTTCGGCCAGCCGGTGTTCGTCGGCAATTGGTTCTTCGGCGTCGACTACCCGGGCTTCTATAGCCGGCATAGCGACGGCTTCGTCGAACCGGACTTCTACTACCGTTGGAACTACAACATCGAGTTGGACGACCGCGATCGAGAGTTCGCTCCACGCGCCGGATTGGTCTCGCTGTTCCACTTTCCCGGCGACGCCCGCGAGCAGACCAACGGCGAATGGGGTATCGTCGGCAAACGGGCCGTGATGGGCATCAGCCGGCAACCGGGCGACACGGCCGAGCTTGGGCTGTTCGACTATATCGCCGAGACGCGCAAGCCGCCGCGCAGCTACTTGCACTACAACAACTGGTACAGCCCGGAGGGAAAGATCCTCAGCGTCGAAAACTTCATCGACCGGGTATATCGGCCGATCAAGGAGAATCTGGCCCCCTACGGTGCGGTGCTCGACGGCATGGTCCCCGACCACGGCTGGGAGAACAGTAAGTCGTTCAAGCGGATCTTCGAGCCGAAGGCCGACCCTCGCTACGATCTGCTGACCAAGATCAGCCAAGCACTGATCGACGATGGCCCGACGCGCTTGGGTGCCTGGATCGCTTTGGACGGGACGAACCAAAGCATTTCCCATGGACTGGCCATCGGCTACAAGCCGGCCTATGTCGAAGGCTTCGACCGGGCCGAGCGATGGATGCAGGGTAAGGCCTATTTCGATATCCTCGACCCGCGGTACGTCGCGGATCTCAAGGAGTCGCTGCGCTATCTGCTGGTCGACGCCAAGGTCAACTACATCAAGCACGATTTCAACCACAACTTCACGTCTGCCGGTCTCACGCAGCGGCATGCCCGCGAACGGTGTCTCGACACGACGCTCGAACTGCTCGCCTATCAGCGGAGCCTCAACCCCGCGATCTATCAGAACTACACGAACGGCAGTTGGTTCAGCCCCTGGTGGCTGCAACACGTCGACACGCTTTGGATGATGTCGGGCGACTCGGGCGGCGGTGGCGAGTGGCCACAGCTTTCGCTGCGCGACGGGGCAACGACCTATCGCGACCGATACTTTTTCCAGAGTTTCAACAACCCCGAGCGATGCCCCCGGCCGGTGATCCCCATCGCCAACTTCATGACCCACGGGATCCTCTTCTCGCGGAGCAAACCGTTCACCGATTTCAACGACACGCTGCACGACTGGGCCAACTACGTGATGATGTATTTTGCCCGGGGAACGCTGCTGAAGGAGCTGTACATCACGCCCGAGTTGCTCGACGACGATCACTGGCGGGTGCTCGGCATGGCGGCCAACTGGGCCGTGCATAACCAGGATCGGTTGGTCAACACAGTGCAAGTCGGCGGCGATGCGGCCAAGGGGGCGGTCTATGGCTATGTGAGTTGGGTCGACGATCGGGCGATCCTGACCGTGCGCAACCCGGACCGACGCGAGCAGACCCTAACCGTCCCGTTCGACAGCACCGTCTACTACCGAGGCAAGCGGGGCCGGTCCTACCATGCCCGGGCCATCTATCCGTTCGTCGAAGAGATGCCTTGGCGGCTTGTCTCGGGTCGGGAGATGTCGATCGATGTTCCGGGCGACTCGGTCCTCGTTTACGAAATCGAGCCGGGCACGCCGACGTGCGACCGCGTGATTCGACCGGCCGCTCTACCCCCGTTCCAGTCGTGGACCGGCGGCGGTACCTTCGAGTTGACGTTGCACATCCCCGACGAGCATCTCCCCCGCTGGGACCTGCTGATCGAACCGTGGGCCCTGGTCGATCTGCGGATGACGATCAACGGAAAAACGGTCGTGCCGCACCGGTCGGCCGAAGGGAAACGTTGGCGGCTCTATGCATTCGACCTGCGAGAATACCGAGGGCAGACGCTATCGGTTCGAGGAAAAATCCTCGCAAGTGCGGCGTCCGAGGGCACCGTCCGCGCGAATCTGGAAGCATGGCTCGTTGGCGATCGTCAGGTGGCTACGCCCACTCTGCGTGGCGAGAATCTCCCACCGGCCGCCGCGCAGCACGCTCGGCGCCTGACGCAACGGTTGATCGATCGGGCAACGGTCGTTCGGGTGATAACAGGGCCGTAGGGTGGGCACCGCCCACCAAGAACTCTCAGTGTCTTTCCCTTAGTTTTTTGGTGGGCAGTGCCCACCCTACTTTTTCAATCGTCCGCTCAGAGAGTCTACAGTTTCGACCGCATATCCGAGCTCCGCGACCGCAGCCACCAAACGATTCGGGTCGAAATGTTCGCCCGCAACTACCACGCGGGCCGATGTCAGATCGACCTCGGCCGAATTGACCCCGTCACACGCGAGCAGCGTCTGGCGGACCGTATCGGCGCAATGGCCGCAAGTCATGCCGCTGACGGCCAGTTCGACGCGTTGCGGGCCGGCAGCCTCCTCTGTGTTCGCCGGATCGACCGACGCTCCCTTCGGCGCCGCGAACCAGTAGGAGAACGCGAACAGGGCCAGCAGCCCAGTCGCGCCACCATGGATCAGCCAAGCACTGCCCTCGTGGACATGAGCCCCCAGTTGCGGCATGGTTGTGCCCACGGCGGGGATCAGCCAGTCGAGCGCCAGACCGCAAGCGATCGCACTGGCGGCTACCGTGAACAGATAGAGCATGGCCGTACGACGTCCCAACAGTTTCCAGAGCGTGGTGAACGTGGCCGCATTGGTGGCCGGCCCGGCAATCAAGAATGCCAAAGCCGCGCCCGGTGATGCGCCCGCGTGCATGAACCCCAGGGCAATCGGCACCGATGCGGTCGCGCAGACATAAAGGGGCGTTCCGGCCGCCATCAGCAGCAGAATCGACACGACTCCGCCGCCCAGATAGGGAGCCAATCGGCCCTCGGGCACCAACGCCGCCATGGCCCCGGCGATGAGCACTCCCAACAACAGCGAGGGAGCCAGATCGCGCGGCAACGTGACCAGCCCGTATCGCAACGCACGCATCACGATGTTCCCCGAGCCGGTCTCCGCACAGCAAGGCTCGCTACAGGTATTGTCGGGCGCCGAATGGCGTGAATCCACGTCGTCGCGATCATCGACCAGTTGGACCAGGTACCCGCCGAACAGTCCCGTGGCGAAGGCCGCAATCGGACGGAAGACGGCGAAGACCGGGCCAAGCAGCGCGTAGGTAATCGCAATGCTGTCCACACCCGTCTGGGGCGTCGACAGCAGGAAAGCGGTCGTGGCTCCTCGACCGGCCCCATGGCGGCGGATCGAAGCCGACACCGGGATGACCGAACAGGAACACAACGGCAACGGCACGCCAAACAGCGAGGCTTTCATCACGGGCCACAGCCCGCGACGCCCCAGGTGACGTTCGACCAACGCCGGCGAGATGCAGACCGACAACACGCCGGCCATCAGGAAACCGAACACCAGGTAGACGCCCATCTCGCCGAGAACGATCCATGCCTCCCAGAGTGTCGCGCTTAGGATGTCGAACATGGGCAGAGACGGTCAACGACCACCCTTCGGGCCTCAAGTATTCTTCCACAGTCCGTGCCGATTGCAGATCTCTCGTGCGATCAGTCCGTCGGACTGGATCGGGAAGACGGCGACCGGCTCCTCGCCCGGAGCGAGAAACTGACGATAGCTCTTGCCGTCGGCAATCACCTCGATCCACTCGATATAATGGTCGTCCTGCATCGGGTGCGGAACCGAGCCGACCTGAACGCGAATCCCGCCGTCGACTTTCTCGATCACCGGTACGTGCTTCTCCTGAGCGGCGTCGGTCGTATTCTCCGAAAGCTGCTCCATCGGCACGCCACAGCAGACGAGCGACCCCTTGCCCCCATGGACCGACTCGACCGAGTTGCCGCACACGCTACACACAAAGACCTGCAGTTTCTCCGTAGCCACGGTATTTCTCCTTACGCTGAGTGAATTATACGATTCTTTTCAACAGACTGCTAGGTTGCGTGTTTGGCCAGGTAGTCGGCAACCCCCTCGGCCGTCGGCTTCATGGCGTCTTCGCCTTCTTTCCAGTTGGCCGGGCAGACCTCGCCGTGCTTCTCGGTGAATTGCAGGGCGTCGAGGATGCGGAGCGCCTCGTCGACACTTCGGCCCAACGGCAGGTTGTTGACCAGGGCATGTTGAACCACACCCTCCTTGTCGATCAGGAACAGCCCCCTCAGTGCGATGCCGTCGTCCAGCAACACGCCGTAGTCCTGGGCGATCTTCTTGTTCAGGTCGGCGACCAACGGATACTGGATCGGGCCGATGCCGCCCTTGTCGGGCGGCGTCTGCTTCCACGCCAGGTGCGTGAAATGCGAGTCGACCGAAACGCCCAGCACCTGGGCACCCTTGGCCTCGAACTTCGCCACCGCTTTGTCGAAGGCGATGATTTCCGAAGGGCAAACGAACGTGAAATCCAGCGGATAAAAGAAGAGCACGACGTACTTATCACCCCGATAGGACGACAGCGTCAGTTCGGCGAACGTGTCGTTCGGCATGACGGCTTGGGCCGTGAAATCGGGCGCTTCTTTCGTAACCAGGCAACAAGACATTACTTTCTTCCTTTTCTTTTTCGAGTTGAACGAATCCGTTTCGAGTGAGTCTACTTATGGTTGGGCACCCATCGTCGGGGCCACACGCTGGCCAAGTTGTCCGTCGACCATGAACAGGGCGACGCCGTTGTCACCGACCAACTTCAATTGGTCGACGACCGTCGATACCGAGGCCTCCTCTTCCACCTGTTCGGTAATGAACCACTGCAGGAACGTTTCCGTGGCATGGTCCCTTTCCTCCCGGGCCAGGTTCGCCAGATCGTTGATCAGGCCGCTTATCTTCTGCTCATGTGCGTACGCTTCCTCGAACGCCTCGAGCGACGAACTCCACTCCGTCCTGGGGCCTTCGATTTCAGCGAGAAGGACGCAGCCGTTGCGATCGTTGATGAAGTTAAGAAACTTCAAAGCATGTCCCAGTTCCTCCTGGGCCTGGAAACGCATCCACGTCGCCATGCCCGGCAGGCTCGATCGCTCGAAATGGGCCGCCATCGAGAGATACAGGTAGGACGAGAAAAACTCGGCGTTGAGTTGGCTATTCAAGGCATCTTGGATCTTCGGCGAGAGCATGATCGGTTCTCCTTTTCGTAGTTCTGTTCGGTTAAGGTTCAACGGCACTGGATGGCGGCACTGGATGGCTTTCGGCCGACGATCGACGGCAGTCGGGACAAATCCCCAACAGTTCCAGGCGGTGGCCGAGGACCTCGTATCCACGGCAATCATGGTGCTTGCCAACCGATGGATCAAGGGGTGCCCCCCCAACGTCGTCCACGCATCCGCACCGAACGCAACGAATGTGGTCGTGATCGGTCGTGTTGCCGTCGAATCGGGCCTCACTTCCGCTGAACTCTAGCTTCCGTACGATTCCCATCCGAGAGAGCAGTTCCAGGTTCCGGTAAACGGTGCCGAGACTCACCTTGGGCAACTGGCGGCGTACGATTTCGTACAGCCCGGTCGCCGTCGGATGGCAGTGCAGCTTGCGAAGCTCTTCGAGAATCACCTCGCGCTGCCGCGTGTTTCTCTGGAAATGGCCTCGATTCATCGGCGTGTTCCTCTTTCGCTAATGAATCTTATTACTATTAGTAGATAAAGTCAATAGTACCAGCGGGAATTGGCACAACGATCGCCAAAAGAATTGGGGGGGAGCGGCGATAACGAGAGCAAATTCACCCGAAGAGCGTGTTTAGCGGCCGGGGGTGGCCGGCGCGGTTTTGCCCGGGTGTAAAAGTGTGCCGATGGCAGCCCAGTACCCCCGCCCGACCGCAACGCGCCGGGCAAGGCCCGCCGCGAAACGACGATG
>JAZFUB010000183.1:0-6215 GCA_036447015.1 Thermoguttaceae bacterium
ATCAACCGCACGCCGCCGAAGACGCAAGCCGCATTGCTCGAAGCGATGCAGGAGCGCCAAGTCACGGTCGGCCGAACACGGCACGAACTGACCGATCCGTTTTTCGTCCTGGCAACGCAGAACCCGATCGAGCAAGAAGGCACCTACCCGCTGCCCGAGGCCCAGCAGGACCGCTTCATGTTCAAGGTCTTCGTGAAATACCCCTCGTTCGACGAGGAGCTCGAGGTCGCCCGGCGCACGACCGCCACGCTCGCCGACACGGTCGAACCGGTTCTGACCGGTCGGGAAATCATCGATCTTCAGAAGATGGTTCGCGAGGTGCCGGTTTCCGATCATGTGATTCGCTACACCCTGTCGCTGGTTCGCCAGACACGCGTCCGCGAGCCGGGTGTGCCCGACTTCGTCGAAGAACAGGTCAACTGGGGTGCCGGTCCCCGGGCCGTGCAGTTCCTGATTCTCGGAGCGAAGGCACGAGCGTTGCTCCAAGGCCGGACGCACGTGACCTGCGACGACATTCAAACGCTGGCCAAGCCCGTGTTGCGACATCGGCTCGTACTGAACTTTACCGCCGAAAGCGAAGGCCTCACACCCGACGTGTTGGTCGACCGCATTCTGTCGATTACTCCCACCAAAGAAGACGAACTGACGAACGATGCCCGATTCAAAACGATTTTTGCATCCTGAAGCACTCAAGTTTCCCGTAGGTCAGGCTGTGCCTGACATGGAGAACCAACAGACGCACTGTCAGGCACAGCCTGACCTACGGAAGACTCCCACCTAAGAAGACGGCCTGACGAACGATGCCCGACCCCAAACGATTTTTCCATCCTAAGACGCTCAAGCGAATCGCACGACTCGATCTTCGCGCCCGGCACGTAGTCGAGGGCTTTCTGTCGGGAATGCACCGAAGTCCCTACTTCGGCCAGTCGGTCGAGTTCCTGCAGCATCGCGAGTACACCTGGGGTGACGACCCGAGGTACGTCGACTGGAAGGTGTGGGCCAAGCAGGACAAACTCTACGTCAAACAGTTCGAGGAGGATACGAACCTGCGCTGCACGCTGTTGACCGACGTTTCCGGCAGCATGCGCTATGGCTCGGGGGCGATGAACAAGTACGAATACGCCTGCACGATTGCCGTCAGTCTGGCCTATCTGCTGTTGCGACAACAAGACGCCGTCGGCTGTGTCGCGTTCGACGACTCGGCAAGGATGACCGTCCCCATGCGGACCCGGCGCAACCATCTCGACTCGATCATCCGCGCACTGGATATCGCCGAGCCGCGGGAGAAGACGGACGTCTTTGGTGTGCTTCGCGACGTGGCCGAGAATTCTCCGCGTCGGGGGTTGATCGTTCTCGTGTCCGACCTGTTGGTCGAACGGCCCGGTCTGTTTCGCGGATTGAAGCTGCTGCGCAGCCGCGGTCACGACGTGATGGTGTTTCACGTCATGGACGACGACGAATTGGACTTCCCCTTCACCGGCCCGACCCGGTTCGAAGGGCTCGAGCTGCCGGATCACCTTCGCTGCAACCCTCGGGCATTGCGCGAAGGCTATTTGAGCGCCCTTGCGGCCTACCTGGAAGAGGTGCGTCGAGGTTGCGTGCGACACCGCGTCGACTACGCGCTGTTGCGGACCAGCCAGCCGCTGGACGCCGCCTTGGCCGCCTACTTGAGTAACCGCTTGGGAATGCATCACAGGAACTGAGTCGATCATGCCACCGTTCGTCTATCCAGCGCTGCTCTGGGGACTGCCGCTCGTCGGCATACCCGTGTTGATCCATCTGATCAACATGCTGCGCCACCGGCGTGTCGAGTGGGCGGCCATGGAGTTCCTGTTGGTCAGCCAGAAGCGGAACCGCACGTGGATCGTCTTCAAACAGCTCTTGCTCTTGCTGCTGCGGATGCTTGCCGTGGCCACGATCGTCATGATCGTCTCGCAGCCGCTGCTGCGCAACGAGTTCGGCAAACTGCTGGGCAGCAAGCGGACCCACCATATCCTGCTGTTGGACGACAGTTTCTCGATGTCGGATCGCTGGGCCGATCAGAGCGCCTTCGGCGAGGCGAAGGCCGTGGTGGCCCACATCGGCACGGTGGTCGCCAGGCATCGCCAGCCACAGACGTTCACCCTGCTGCGGTTCTCTCGGACCGGGCGGTTCGACGGCGGCACCCAGCCCGACTTCCTGAAGGCATCGGTCAACGACCAGTTCGTCACTCAGATCGAGGCGGCGCTCGACGCCGTCGAAGTGTCGCAAACTGCGGCCGGGCCGATCGAGGCACTCGAAGCGATCGCCCAACTCTTGGGCGACCCGGGCGATGAACGGCGGATCGTCTATCTGATCTCGGATTTCCGCAAAAACGAGTGGGACGATCCGACCGATCTGCATCGGCACCTCACACGGCTCAACCAGGTGGAGGCGGAAGTCCACTTGATCAACTGCGTGCAAGACGCCAGGCCGAATCTGGCCGTCACGTCGCTTGTTGCCGAAGACGGCATCAGGGCGGCCGGCGTGCCGCTGTTCGTCGAGGTCTCGGTGAAAAACTTCGGCACCGAGGCCGCCAAGGAAGTCGCCGTGATGATCGAAGACGACGGCCAACCGCGACCGGCCGTCTCCATCGCCCGGATCGACCCGGGCGAAGAGGTCACCGAGCGGTTTCAAGTCAGTTTTCCCACGGCCGGCGAGCATGTCGTCTCGACCCGATTGGAGAGCGACGCGGTCGAGGCCGACAATACGCGGCACGCCGTCATCGAGTTTCCGATCGAGATCCCCGTCTTGTTGATCGACGGAGCGATCGACTTCCAGGATGCGAAGAGCCTCGCTCGGGCCATGGCACCCGGCGGAGCGATACGCACGGGCATCCGGCCACAGATCGAATCGCCCCGTTACCTGGGCTTGGCGCCGTCGTTGGACGAGTATCTCGCGATTTGCGTCGCCAACGTCGAACGCTTCGACCCGTCGGCAATCGACGCACTGGAACAATACGCGGCTCGCGGCGGTGGAGTGGCATTCTTCCTTGGCCCGAAGAGCACCAGCCTGTCGATCAACGGACAGCTCTATCGCGACGGGAAAGGGTTGTTTCCTCTGCCGGTCGTCGGTGAGTCGGAGTTGTTCGTCGACCGCCTGCAAAGGGCTCCCGATCTACAGGCGACCGATCACCCAATCCTTCGCCGTGCGGCCGACGAGCGCTACGGGTTCCTCGACGCGGTCTTCATCCATCGCTACTATGCCGTGCCGGAAGACTGGCAACCGGAGCCCGACTCGACGACCCGCATCATTGCCCGATTGCGCAACGGCATGCCGCTGGCCGTCGAGCGAGCGTTCGGCAGCGGTCGGGTCGTGGCGCTGCTGACCACCGCCGCCCCCACGTGGAACACCTGGGCGAAGAACCCCAGTTTCGTCATCGCCACGCAGGACTTGCTGGCCTATCTGACCCGCCGACCGGAGGCCGACGTCGGTTACGAGGTCGGTTCGAGATTGGCGGTCGACTTCCCCGCCGACACGTACCAGAAGCAGGTCCGCTTCGTCACACCGGTCGAGGACAAAGAGCCGAGCGCGGCCGTCGACGCGACGCCTTCGGACGACGGAGGGTTGTCGGCCGTATTCTCTCGGACCGGCAACCGGGGCGTGTACGAAGCGCGGCTGACGCGGACCGACGGCACCATCGACGTGCGACGCTATGCCGTCAACGTCGATGCGGCCGAAGGTGATCTGGCCGCTCTGTCGGGCACGGAACTGGCACCAAGGCTCGATGGTGTGAAGTATCATTACCAACAGGCCGCCACGTTCCAGTACGCCGTGAGCGAGTTGGCCGGCTACAATGTGAGCCGGTGGCTTCTTTATGCGCTGATTCTGTTGTTGGTCGGCGAACAGGTTTTCGCCTGGTCGGCCGGCTATCATCCATCGTCGAGGCGGCGGACCGAAGCGATCGGCGGAGGTGCACGATGACCTTCGCCCACCCACCGCTGTTGCTTGCCGAGGGACTCGTTCGCGAAACGTTCGGGTGGGGACGCATCCAGTCGAACAGCGACTGGATCCTGCCGATCGCCGCCTGCGTGGGCCTGATGGTGTTTGCCCGATGGATGATTCAGCGCGATGCGGCCGACCTGCCCGCCGTGTTGGGATGGTTGCTGACGCTGCTGAGAACGGTAACCCTGTTCGGCCTGCTGATCCTTTACCTGCAACCCCAATGGCGATCCGAGCAGGAGACGGTGCGCAACTCGCGGGCGATGCTGCTGGTCGACACGAGCCTGAGCATGGGGCTAACGGATGCCGAATCGTCGGCTGCCGGTTCGCCGTCTCCCGGTTCGCATACCAGCCGTATCGCCGAAGTGGCTTCGGCACTCGCGGAGACCGACTTCCTCGAGCAGATCCGCCGCAAGCACGACGTGATCGTGTGGCAGTTCAACGAGGGACTCGACCGCGACTCCGTCCGCTCGTTCGAGAAGCTTTCCGTAGGTCAGGCTGTGCCTGACACGAACAAACAACCGCCGCGCGGTCAGGCACAGCCTGACCTACGGACAGACAATACAGACGCCACCGGCGAACCGGCTTTCGATTGGCACGAGTTCCTCAAGCTCCGGGGCTCGGAAACCCGATTGGGATTCGCTTTGCGACAGTTGCTTTCCGAGGAAAACGAAACGCCGCCGGCCGGGGTGATCGTGATCAGCGACGGCGGACAGAACGCCGGGATTGCTCCGGAGGCGGCCATTGCGGCTGCCAGCAAGGCCGGCATTCCCCTCTTCACCATCGGCATCGGATCTCCGGACCGACCGTCGAACGTGCGTGTCAGCGATCTGATCGCACCGGCGCGTGCCTATCCGGGCGATCGCTATGCCGTGACCGGTTACGTGCAATCGCAAAAGATGGCGGGTCGGGAAATCGACGTCGAGTTGCTCTCGCGCGAGGCCGACGCCACGGACGACCGTTCGCCGCCGGGGACCGGAACCGTTGTGGCCGTCAGACGGATCACGCTCGGCACCGACGGCGAGGTCGTGCCGGTCGAGTTCGAGTTGACACCCAAGGAGTCGGGCCACCGCATCCTCTGCTTTCGCGTTCGAGACGTTGCCCAGGATCGCAACCCGGGGGACAACTTCCGCGAGGTCGACATCACAATCGTCGATCGGAAGAACCGTGTCCTGATCCTTGCCGGGGGGCCGATGCGCGAGTATCGGTTCGTGCGGAATCAGCTCAATCGCGACCGCACGACGACGATCGACGTGCTGCTGCAGACGGCCCTGCCGGGCTTTTCGCAGGACGCCGACCGGTTGTTGGACGATTTCCCCGTCACACGCGAGGAGATGTTCGAGTACGATTGCGTGCTCGCGTTCGACCCCGACTGGCAGGCGCTGACGCCCGTGCAGATCGACCTGCTCGAGGAGTGGGTGGCCGGCCAAGGCGGCGGTCTGATCGCGGTTGCCGGGCCGGTGTTTGCCGGCAAGACGATCGGTGGTTGGATCGAGGACCAGGGCATGGCGAAAGTTCGCGCACTTTACCCGGTGGAGTTCTTCCGCCGCATCTCCTCGGCCGAGGGTGGCATGTATTTCACGGAGGATCCCCAGCCGTTGGACTTCACGCGCGAGGGCTACGAGGCCGAGTTCCTTTGGCTCGACGACACGGCAACCGCCGGGCGGCAGGCCTGGGCCGGGTTCGCCGGCGTCTACAGCTTTTGCCCGGTGCGCGGCCCCAAGCCGGGAGCGACCGTCTTGGCCCATTTCTCCGATCCGAGGGTCGGCCGTGCGGGAAAGCAGCCCGTCTATTTCGCCGAGCAGTTCTATGGCTCCGGCCGGGTGTTCTTCCTCGGCAGCGGCGAGATGTGGCGCCTTCGCAAAGTCGACGAAACCTACTTCGAACAACTCTACACGAAGCTGATTCGCCACGTCTCGCAAGGACGCTTGTTGCGCGGTTCCAGCCGCGGCGTCCTGCTCGTCGGACAAGACCGCTACCTGCTGGGAAGTTCCGTCGAGGTTCGCACGCAACTGACCGACGTTCGGCTCGACCCGCTCGACTTGCCGCAGGTGGCCCTGCAGGTGATCCATCCCGACGGCGTCATGCAGTCGGTTGCTCTGCTGATCGATCCGACTCGCCCGGGCACGTATGCCGGTCGTTTCTCGGTTCTCAAGGAAGGGGCCTATCGCCTCGAACTGCCGATTCCCGACAGCGACGACGAGCGGCTCTCGCGCCGCATTCAGGTCAAGGTACCCGACCTGGAACGCGAGAAC
>JAZFUB010000184.1:0-2745 GCA_036447015.1 Thermoguttaceae bacterium
GAAATCGTATCAGCCCTACGCGCCACGTTGGCCGACAAAGTCGGTAGCAACCGGTTCGACATGTGGTTCGGACCGGCCACCCGATTCGAGTTCGACGGACACTGCTTGACCGTCGGCGCGCCGAATCGATTCTTCCTCGAGTGGATCCGCACGAACTTCCGCCGGGACATTGAAAACGCCTGTTTGGAGAATTTGGGCAAACGACCGGAACTGAAATTCCGCATCGACCCGGCCGGCGACGACTCCTCGACCAAACGGTCCCATGGCCTGCGGCAAGACAACGGGCAGCAAACAGAGGCAAAAAACGCCGATCGCCCGGAACTATCGTCTGGCGAATCGTGCGGGCCGGACAGTGCCGAGACGTCCGATCCCCCTTCCAGCGGACCGAAGCGACGCCGTTTTGCCCGGCTGGAAAACTTCGTCTCCGGCGAGACCAACCGGTTGGCCTTCGCGTCGGCCGAAATGGTGGTTCGTCGGCCCGGCCAGATGACGCCGCTGATGATCCACGGGCCAAGCGGTATCGGCAAGACCCACTTGTTGGAAGGGATCCGCACGGCCACCCGAAAGGCCCATCGCAACCTGACGACCGTCTACCTGTCGGCCGAACAATTCACCACGTACTTCCTCGAAGCGCTCCGCGGCAGCGGATTGCCCAGCTTCCGTCGCAAGTACCGTGGGGTCGGTCTGCTGATGATCGACGACTTGCAGTTCCTTGCCGGGAAACGGGCCACGCAGATCGAATTGCTGCACACGATCGACACGCTGTTGCGCGAAGGGCGGCAACTCGTCTTCACGGCCGACCGCCCGCCCGAGGAATTGGCCGAGCTGGGAAGCGAGTTGACCACGCGGCTGCAAAGCGGCATGGTCTGTCGCATCGAACGGCCCGACTATGCCACGCGGCTGGGAATCGTGGCCCGGATGGCCGAGCGCCGCGAGATGAACCTTCCGCCCGAGGTGCAACAGTTCGTCGCCTCACGGCTGACCAACCACGCCAGGGAACTTTCCGGCGCCTTGTGTCGTTTGCAGGCGACCAGCGAAGCGTTGGGGCTTCGGATCGATGTACCCCTGGCCGAGGAAGCCCTGGGGGAAATGATCCGTCACGGCAGCCGTGCCGTCCGTCTGGGGGACATCGAAAAGGCCGTCTGCGATGTATTCGGGTTGGATCCGGCTACACTGCAATCGGGCGGCAAAGCCAAACGGGTCAGTCACCCACGCATGTTGGCCATGTGGCTTGCCCGAAAACACACCCGGGCCGCCCTGAGCGAGATCGGCCATTTCTTCGGGCGTCGCAGCCACAGTACGGTCGTTTCGGCCCAAAAACGGGTCGAAGGGTGGATGGCGGAGGGAACTTCGGTCGTGCTGGCCGAGGGGACCTGGAACGCCGACGAAGTGATCCGAAAAGTGGAGCGGCAATTGCAGGCCGGGTAATCACGTGATCGGTCGCCTGGGTGAACTTGCACGGCTGTTCTTGAAACTCGGAGCCATCAGCTTCGGTGGGCCGGCCGCCTATATCGCCATCATCGAGGACGAGACGGTCCAACGCCGCAACTGGCTCACGCGGGAACACTTCCTCGACCTGATGGCCGCCACGAATCTGATCCCCGGCCCCAATGCGGTCGAGATGGCTGCCCATGTGGGCTACTGTCGGGCCGGCCTCCTCGGCTCGATCGTCGCCGGCGGATGCTTCACGTTGCCGACCGTCCTGATCGCCACCGGCATTGCCTTCTGTTACGTCCACTTCGGCATCGCCGAAGGTGCCCAGTCGCAAATCGAGCCGCTGTTGCACGGCATTCAGGCGGCCGTGCTCGCGATCGTCTTTGCCGCGGTCTGGCGGTTGGGACGAAGGGCACTTCGGACGTGGCAACTTCTGCTGATAGGCACGGGCGTTGCGGCCGCCTTTCTCGCCGGAGTGGATCCGATCACCGCGCTGCTGATCGGCAGTCTGCTGGGCGCCATACTGCTGAGTTGCTCAGCGCCCTCGCCGGAAAAGCCAAGCGACAATCCACCGGTGAAACCGATCGTCGGTCTCGCAACGGTGAGTGTCAGCGGCAGTGCTCAGGCTGCCACGACGGTCGCGGCTGTCGGCGCCGCCGGTGCAACGACGGCCACGGTCGTATCGCTATGGCAACTGGGCCTCTTCTTCCTCAAGGTGGGTGCCGTTCTCTACGGAGGCGGCTACGTCCTGTTGGCCTATCTACAGGGCGATCTGGTCAACGATTACGGATGGCTCAGCGAACAGCAACTGCTCGACGCGGTCGCCGTCGGCCAGATAACGCCCGGGCCGCTGCTCTCCACGGCGACGTTCGTCGGCTACGTACTGGCCGGTGTGCCCGGCGCGGTGGTGGCGACGCTGGGAATCCTTCTGCCGTCGTTCTTCTTCGTCGCCGCGGTCAATCCGTTGATTCCCCGGCTGCGCAACTCGCGCTGGGCCTCGCGATGTCTCGACGCCGTCGTGGCCGCGTCGATCGGCCTGATGGGAGCCGTCGCGATCGTGCTGACCGGATCCACCCTGATCGATTGGCCCGGTTGGGTCATCGCGGTCGTCGCCGTCTCGATCGGGCTGCGATGGAAAGTAACGCCCGCCTGGCTGGTCCTCGGCGGAGCACTCGCCGGCTGGCTGCTCTGTTGACCAGTTGAGTAGGGTGTGTGCTTGCACGCACGCGAAAAAGGCTTCCAACAACACCAACCCGGTGGGGTGGCTGGGGTCGAGCGCAGCGAGCCCCCAGAAAATGCGGCTCTGTGGGC
>JAZFUB010000185.1:0-7279 GCA_036447015.1 Thermoguttaceae bacterium
GGGGTCAGAGCTGCATTAGGCATTAGCATTGACTTTGTGAATCTCGCTAATGGCTAATGTAGCTCTGACCCCAAGTTCCCCCTGGGGCGAGAAACCGCGTACTTCGCCCGATCCATAATCATGCGAAACTCAAAGAACGTCATGCTCTCGAATGCCCCAAGGGCGACGGCCTCGATCAAAAGTCGGCCGGCCAGGTCGAAGTTCGACACAATCCTCGGCCCGTCGGACAGACGCCGCAGTAAACCGAATAACCCGTTTGTCGGGTAATGATGGGCAAGTTAAGCGATTTCAGCCCCGTTCGGGCTTGTTCGACGCCAGCCCCCACACCGCAATGCCATGAACTCAGGCGGCTCCGGGGCGTTTGCACAACATCATGGATGGGCCTAGAATGGTGTGAGTTGGCCAGTTCGTGCCAATTCGTGTTTTTGTCAGGCCCCGTGGTCCTTTTTTCGGAATCCTTTGGAGTATGGCACCCGACACGAAACCATCCACCGCTCGAATCGGAGATCGAACCATGACCCTCAAGACAATCGCGACGACCCTGCTGGCCCTTTTCGCTCTGTTGTCGCTGAGCACGCATTGCCCGGCGGCCGACAAGACGGACGGCTTCGTGCCGCTGTTCGACGGCAAAACGCTCAAAGGCTGGCACACTTTGCCCGGCGGCAAGTGGGAAGCCAAGGACGGCCTGATCGTCGGGACCTCGCAAAAGAGCGAGCCACGCCACGGCCAGTTGGTCTCCGACAAACGGTACAAAGACTTCGTCGTGCGACTGAAATTCCGCTCGCTCAAGGGCAACAGCGGGCTGTACTTCCGCGTCGACAAGGTCGAACAGGCGGTCGGCGTCTTCGGGTTCCAGGCCGAGATCGATCCGAGCAACGACGTCGGCGGGTTGTACGAGACAGGCGGCCGGGCCTGGGTCGTCAAACCGACCCCCGAGCAGATCAAGACCTACTTCAAGCCGGGCGAGTGGAACGCGATGACCGTTTCGGCACAAGGACGCAATGTTACGGTCGAGGTCAACGGTAAGAAGTCGGCCGAGCTGAAAGACGATCCGGGCCGGCTCGAAGGCCATCTGGCCCTGCAGCTGCACGGCGGCAACGACATGCACGTCGAGTTCAAGGAGATCGAGATCCGCGTGATCAAACCGTAGCGACATGCGGCTGGAATGTTACGAGTCCTGGAGTTTTGCACGAAGCCGCCGGCTTTGCCGGGGGAGAAAGAGGAACGGAGTTTGGAAAGCAAGAAGCCGACTACCCCGCCGATAGCCACTCAACCGCCATCGACCCACCAGCCGTCCAGTCGCGAGCGCGAAAGCACGCCGATCGAGAGCGCGGCCGATCTGGCGGCGGCGGTCGACATGGTCCGATTGGCCGGCGACTACTCGCACCCACCCCGTCGGCGTCGCATCCTGCTGCCGATCCTGCTGTTCGCGGCGACCTGCGCGTCGACGTTCTGGACCGGTGCGGTCGAGTGGAACCCGTTGGAGCATATCGACGGTGCTCAGCGTGCGATCGCCACGCTTCAGGCACATTGGGGCGAGGAAACATTCGGTGCGGTCTGGTCGCAGGTCAGTGACAGCCTGTTGCACGACTGGCGTCAGGGCCTAATCTATATGGGGGCCGTGCTGGGGATTCTGTTGACGCACGAGATGGGGCACTTTCTGCTGGCCCTGCGGAATCGGATCCCCGCCAGCCTGCCCTATTTCATCCCGGTGCCCATTCTGCCGTTCGGGACCATGGGGGCCGTCATCGGTATGCAAGGCTCGAAGGCCGATCGGCGGCAACTGTTCGATCTGGGCGTGGCCGGTCCGTTGGCCGGTCTGGCGGTGGCCATGCCGTTGATCTGGATCGGTATCCTGCAACTCGATGCAACGGTTCGGCCCAATACCGCGGGCATGCCCTATCCGAGCCCGTTGATCTTCCGGATTCTGATCGACGTTCTGCGTCCCGACTTTGCCACGCCCGGTTGCTTGTACGCGAACCAATTCAATCCGCTCTTGATGGCCGGTTGGGTGGGCATGCTGGTGACCGGTCTGAACACGCTGCCGATCAGCCAACTCGACGGTGGGCACGTGGGCTACGCGCTGTTGGGGCGGCGTTTCAACCCGTTTGCCCGAGCACTGTTGGTGGCCGTCATCCTGTTCGTCGTGATTCTGGCGCAATACGTTTGGGTGCTGATGCTCGTGTTGGTGATTCTCATCGGCGTCGACCACCCGCCGACGGCCGACGATCGCGTCAGGCTTGGCTGGTGCAGACGCACGATCGGCTGGGCGGCGATGACGATCCCGATTCTCTGCATCCCGCCAATGAGGATCGGCGAAGTGACGTGGTAGGCGGCAGCAGCGCGACGTAGCTACGTTCGCCGGAACGTGGTCGCAATCCTTGGAACTCGTACAGGAATTACTTCCCTATTTGGCTATGAGCAGTGAGCTATGAGCAGTGGGAAAGCCCATGACTCAAAGCTCACTGCTCATAGCTCAAAGCCAACACCCAAGAACTGAATCGGGAAGTAATTCCTGTACGAGTTCTTAGACACGCCCCACGTTCTGGCGAACGTAGCTACAACTCGATGCTCTTGACGACACCGCCGCCCGAGGCCGACGAGCCGTAGAGACAGCGGTCGGCACCTTCGAAGAGTTCCGTGGCGGCGAAATTCTTCGGCGGCAAGGCCACGGCCGCCACGCCCACACTGATGCCGATCGGTCGGTGTCCGTTGCTCGACATGATCCGGACGATCTTGTCGATGAGTTGATTGCCCAGTGTGACCGCATCGCGTCGCTCGCAGTCGGGAAGGATCAGCGCGCAACCGTCGTTGCCGTGCGCGGTACAGACGGCGCCCTCGTGGTCCACTTTTTCGCAAAACGTTTTCAGAAGATGCTGCAGGCTGCGGATACTATCGAGCCCCAGGGTCAACATCAGCTCATCGATATTGTCCAGCCGCACCAGCAACAAGCTCAAGGCACTACGCGATTGGCGGCAGGCGGCAATCGACACGGTAACACGGGCCAGCAGACCGGGATCCGCCGGCAGGGCGCCCGACGCGATCTCGGAGGAGACAACCGTACGGTCTAAGGTTGCCGTCGCCGCACCGGATGTTGCTGCGGACGTTGGTGCTTCGGAAGCCGGTGCCGTCGAAGCCGGTGCCATCGAAGCCGGCGCCGTCGAAGCTGGGGCCGTCGAAGCTGGGGCTTCCGGGGTTGCCGGACGCCGCGAGGCCTCGGCCACCGCATCGGCAAGGTCCTGGATTTCGACCAACATGGCATCTTCTTCCGTTTGCGCCTTGCCGCTGCGCACGCGAAGAAAATCTCCTGCCGCCTGTTCGGCGACGACGGACAGCTGCGAATGGGCTTGGACCAATACGTCCTGGTAATCCAATCCGTCGGGCAGTTTCAGCGAGAGGATGTCGGCCAACTGCTTGACTTTCACTTCCAGGCTGCCGACCAACGTTTCCAACTCGACACGCGAGAAGTCGTCGTGCTCTCTTCCGGCCTCGAGCAACGTGCTGAGCACTTCCGGACGCTTGTCGGCCAACAACTGGGCAAACAACTCGGCGAGATAGAGAGTTTTCGGCAGTGCCGGTTGCGTCGCCGTGGAAGAATCGGCTTCAGGCCGGGACGTCGAGTCGTCGACCGAATGCCAACCAACGGCGTCGACCAGTGTCGAAGGCAGGCTCCACTCGGCCAGCAGTCTGGCAGACAGCGTCGTGTGGTCGAACCCGATCGACTCGACTTCCAGTGGGCAAAGATCTCTGCCCCCTTCGGCCACCTTGGCGAGGAACTTGACATACGGCTCGCCCAACTCCTGGATCAGTAGCAGGATCCCCAAGTCCTGGAGCAATCCGGCGATGAACGCGTCGTCGCCCGGTGTTTGCCACAGGGTTTCGCTGATTTCCCGACCGGCGACGGCCTTGGTCAGCGTATGACGCCAGTACCGCTGGAGGACGTCGCTCTCCAAACCGACGAAAAGCCCCGTCGGCAGGCTGAACCCCAGCACGAGGAGTTTCAGGGGCTTGGTCCCCAGCAGGGCCAACGCCTGGTTCAGATCGGAAACCTCGCGGCTCAGCCCGAACAGAGAACTGTTGACCACCCGAAGAATCTTGCCCGTCAGCGCCGGGTCGTTCTCGAGGCATTCCTTCAGAGCCCGGGCGTCGACCCTCGGGTTGCGAGTCAGGCGCAGCACTTCCATCGCAACCGCCGGCAGACTGTACAGGTGGCCCGCTCGGGCGACGAGACGATCAAGGGTGCTGGCCGGGTCGTTCATGTTGGATGGTTGGGAGAGCGCGGAATTCGTTGGGTTCGGGCAGGGCGTCACGACACTCGCCCGATGGACTCGAACCGGTCCTCATCTCAAGTGTAGCTTACGCAGCGGGTGCGGCGATCCGATTTCGAGAGCGTCGCACGTGCAATCGGGTCACGGCGCGCAGACGGAGCCCATGCACCCATCGGGGCAGGAAAAGAGGAGACGTCAGCAAGCACCGAGAGTTGGCCGGGGGGCCTTGCGGCATGCTGCAAAAAGGAGAGATTAACCCTTGCGGTGCCGAATTTTGGCCCGCATGCGTCGTTTCTTGCGACCGATCTTACGCCGGCCTTTTCCAGACTTCTTGGTTCCCACGCAATACTCCGTATCTGCTCTTGTTGCTAAGATCCGAATTCCCGACGGACGATTCGTCCACAAAAACCCCACGAAAATGGGCGAACCAACCAGTATAACAGGATGAGCGTCGCTGTGACAAGAGGGGCAATGACAAAAGGGGCCATGACAAGAGGGCCCGTGACCTTGGCGTGCAGGTCCGGGCCGTCACCGAGAATCAAAGGGACTAATCCCCCCATTGGCGTGACTCTCGGATGGCCTGGCGAATCAGGATCAACAGGGCGTTCGGATCATACGGCTTGCGGACGAAATAGTGGCAACCGGCTGCCCGGCACCGCCGAAGGATATCCGGTTTCTCCATCCCGCTGAGTATGATGACCGGAATCTCGCATGTCGCCGGCTCATCGGCCAATTGCTCGCAGATCGAGAATCCATCGATATCGGGCAGTCGCAGATCGAGTACGATCAGCGAGGGCCGTTCGGAGCGGGCCTTGGCCAACCCGGCCTGACCCGAACCGGCCGTGATCGGATCGAATTTCTGCTGCCGCAATCGGCGCGAGAGTACGTCGGCCAATGCCTCGTCGTCATCAACGATCAAGATCGCCGGCCGTTTTTCCGCCTTGACGGATTCGGCCTGCGGGACTTCCAGTACGTTTGCGAACATTGAAGAACGGGTCCAACAAGTAGCGTTTGCCAAATATGCCGATGCAACTCCACTGCATCGCTTAGATACGGATCGGGCAGTAAACAAAGCTAGGTTGCGCCGCGCGGATGTCAAGCTGAAACTGGAGCGAACCACCGGAGAGAGCCACGAAGCCGATTGTATCGATCATTCGGGTTCAATGAGCAGACGGGCTGCTACGACGCCTCGTATTGAAACACGTCCTCCAACGCGACACCGAAGACACCGGCGATGCGAAATGCCAGCAGCAACGAGGGGACGTACTTGCCTCGCATCCGACGCCAAGTACCCGAATTCCGGATGAACCAGAAAACGGGGTTGGACCGCCGTCGCCGACGATCCAACCCCGTGGTTACGATATCGATTGTGTGCCCGTGTTGTTACTTCTCGCGTTCCTACTTCTCGACGACCCAGATGTTGCGGAAGCGGACCGGGTTGCCGTGGTTTTGCAGGAAGATCGGTCCCGGCTCGGGACCTTCACGCAACGGCGAGGCGGTCGTGCTATGGTCGGCTATCCGATCCTTGTGAATCAGCACGCCGTTGTGGCGGACGTTGAAAACTGCGTCCTTCACCTTCTTGCCGTCCTTGAATTGGGCCGTCTCGAAATCGACGTCGTAGGTCTGCCAAGACAGCGGCGGGAAGCACATGTTGACGTCCGGAGGTCCGACGCTGTAGATCCCGCCGCATTCGTTGTCGCGGCCTTCGAGGCCGAACGAATCGAGGATCTGAACCTCGTAGCGACCCTGGGCATAGAAACCGCTGTTGCCGCGACCTTGACCTCTGGCAGTCGGCTTGAACGGCGTGCGGAACTCGATGTGGAGCGTGAAACTCTGGAACTTCTGCTTGCTGGTGGCCCCTACCATCAGCAGGCCGTCGCTGGTCATCTGCCCGCCCTGGAAGTTGTCCGGCGTTTTTCCGTCGAAGAGCACGACCGCACCGGCGGGCGGTTTGGCGCCGAGCGTGGGACTCTTGCGCTCGATCTTCTTCAGCGCGGCGATTTGCTTGCCGTTCTCGCCGGTGACCGTCAAAACGCCGCCCTTGATCGCGACCGTCACGTTCTTGTCGTCGGCCACCTCGAATGTCGTCACGCCGTCGACCGTGGCACCTTCCGCGCTGACCTTCTCGCTCTTGTCCCATCCGGCCCCGGGCAATCCGCCGGGATAGCCGACGGCCTGGAACTTGCCGCCGCCAAGGGCAATGACCTGGACGCCGTAGCCGACCGGGCCGTCGTCGGTCGGAATCTTGCCGGCGTATTCGCCTTGCACGGCGAAGTCGGGACCCGCATCGGCCGGGTCGAGGAAGGTCGTCGACTTGTCGGCCGTCAGGGCGGGAACGGTCATCGCCAAGACCAGCACGGGAATCGACGGAAAACGGGCTCTTCGTAACATGGTTGCATCTCCGGGGGTTGAGGAAATCGGGCGGTGGATCGGGTCGCCATCCGGGCAACTCTCCCGTAATTGTGCGATACGGGCAACCGGTTTGCAAGCCTGCGGATCGAGTTCGGGGCCGAAATCGGCGTCCCGAGCTACTTTTCCGGGGGGGTGGTTAGTCCGTCATCGGGCTTTCGATCAGCGAGTCATTCGCGTTGGCAATCAGGTTGATAAGGATTTGCAGGAGCTTCTGTTTCTCGACGTGAACTTCCGGCAAGTTCTCGAATTCGCGCACGACTTCAATCCCGTACTTGTCGAACGAACCTCTCGGTGAGAGAAATTCGCGTATCCTTCTCGTTATCGGGTAGAATCGATGAAAGGCTTGAATTTCCGCGATGAGTATTTGCGTTTGTTAGCCGGTGGGCTTGCCCACCGTTGTCGTCACCTGCTGGCTAACAGCCCGCAATATCACTCCCCATACGACACGAGGTAATAACACGTCTTGTCCCGCGAACCGTCGATCTCGAACGTGTCGCCGGTCACCGGAAGCGTCCGCCCGGTCTTCCGACCGCTGTGATCCAGCACATGCACCGTGGCCGGGCCCTTGCCGCGGATCGTGATTCGAGCCTTGACCGGTT
>JAZFUB010000186.1:0-9179 GCA_036447015.1 Thermoguttaceae bacterium
CGGCCGAGGCTACCGAGCCAGAACCGGCCGAGACTACCGAGCCGGAGCCGGCCGAGACTACCGAGCCGGAACCGGCCGAGACTACCGAGCAGGAACCGGCCGAGACTACCGAGCCAGAACCGGCCGAGGCTACCGAGCCAGAACCGGCCGAGACTACGGAACAGGAACCGGCCGAGGATTCCAAGTAGCGTCCGGCAAGGAACAGCGACTTGCGTTTCGACCATGACCCCGCCCCAAAGGGCGGGGTTCTTGTTTTACGCAGCATACCGATGCCGCCCCGGAAAAATGGTCTTCCGTGACGGTTGCCATTGCAAGATTCGGCCGCGCTGCGAGAATAGACTACTTTACTGACTGTCTATAGTCGAAACTTCCGGCCAATCCGCGTGTTTCTTGCAGATACGCATTACCAATACCAAAAGGTTCTCCGCATATGGAACGGCGATTCATCCTCTTTCTGGTCCTTGCCTTGGCGATTCCGATGGGGCACGCCACCCTGATGCACTGGTGGAATCCGCCCGTCGAGCAACCCGGCGTGGCGGCCCGGGACGGGAACGAGGAGGACGGAATTGGGGAAGATGGAGACCGGATCCAAGAACCGGGGGTCCAAGAACCGGGGGCTGAACCGGAACCTGGACAGCAGGACGAGCCGCCCGTAGAGGAACCCACGGCGGAACCGGCCGAACCGGCTGACGTGCCGGGCGATGTTGTTCCTGAAATCGGGCCCGCCGAACAGCCTGGCGACGAACAGCCGATTCTGCGCCAATGGCCGACGCTGGGGTCCGCCGATCCGACCGACCCCTACCGTATGGTAGTTACGCTGGACAGCCAAGGGGCGTCCGTGGTCCGAATCGAACTGAACAGCCCTCGTTCTCGCGATCTGGAAGACCGTAGCGGATACCTGGGCCATCTGGTGATCGACGAAGCAGAGGCAGAGAAACTGTCCAGCGGCAGCGGCTGTCTCGTGCAGGTCGTGCCGCCGGGAACCCCGGCCGACAAGGTGGGCCTTTTGGCCGGCGATCTGATCGTGGCCGTCGGCAAAGAGCAGGTCACCGGGGTCAAGACGTTTCGCCGAGCGCTAGGCCGGACGAAACCCAAACAGCAAGTCGAACTGACCGTCTCACGCGACGGCCGGACGTCGATCCTGCCGGTCACGCTCACCAGGCGTCCGTTGGAGGTGATTCGGCCGGAACCCGGGGCGAACGACCCGAGCTCGTTTCTGCTGACACTCCAGCAGATCGACGGAAAGCTGATTGCCCGCGACGACCAGGGAGACGACGAAGAGGAAGACCGGGTCGCCGTGGGAAAGGAAATCGAAGGGCTCGACCTTTGGACCGGCAATTGGGAAGTGCTCGATCCGGATAAGGATCCGAACCAGGTTGCCTTCCGTCGACTGCTGCCCGAGACCGGACTGGAGATCACGAAGACGTATCGCCTGGAACCGATTCCGGCCGAGAAGATGGCCGACGCCGACTATCCGGCGTATCACCTGGTGTTCGACGTCCGGATTCGCAACACGGGCGACAAGCCCCATCAGGTGGCCTATCAGCTTGACGGAGCGAACGGACTGCCGACCGAAGGTGCCTGGTATGCCAACAAGATCGGCCGAGAATGGGGCGGCGTCGGGCTGCGCGACGTGGTCGTTTCCTTCGATGGAGCCACACCCAGCCTGATCGGCTGTCCGGCGATTGCCAAGAACGACGTCCCCGCACCTTGGCAAGACGATCAACCGCTGACCTATATCGGCAGCGACGGCCAGTATTTCTCCGTCGTGTTGATTCCGCAGAAGAAGGACCCGGCCGACATCTGGTTCGGCCGCTCGCAAACGCTAAGAGTGGGCGCAGTCGACGACGATCGCAGGAATCTGACGAACACCTCCTGTCGCGTAGTGAGCCAAGTCCACGAACTGGCTCGCGATGAGACGATCGACCACAGGTACGAGATCTTCGTGGGCCCGAAGAAGCCCGATCTCTTGGTACATTACGACCTAGGCGAGTTGGTCTATTACGGTTGGTTCGGCAAAGTTGCCGTACCGATCGCGTGGCTGTTGCACGTATTCTATTCGATTGTTGGGAACTACGGCGTGGCCATCCTGATGCTGACCGTGGCGGTCCGCGGCGCCATGTTCCCGTTGAGCCGGAAGCAGGCCCTGGGGGCCCAGAAGATGCAGATGTTGCAGCCCGAGATCAAGAAGATCCAGGAGAAGTACAAGAAAGACGTCGAAGGGCGGACCAAGGCCCAGCAGGAGTTGTTCCGCAAGCACAACTACAATCCGCTGAGCGGGTGCCTGGTGATGTTCGTTCAATTGCCGATCTTCATCGCCCTGTACCGGTCGTTGATGGTCGACATCGAATTGCGGCAGGCGCCGCTGATTTCCGAAAGCATCCGGTGGTGTTCGAACCTGGCCGGCCCCGACATGCTTTTCGACTGGACCGGATTCATGCCGGAGTGGATCACCGACGGTGTCGGCATTTTCGGTCTGGGGCCGTATTTCAACATTCTGCCGATCGTGACCGTGGTGCTCTTCTTGCTACAACAGAAGATGTTCATGCCGCCGCCGGCCGACGAACAGGCCGCCATGCAGCAGAAGATCATGAAGTACATGATGCTCTTCATGGGACTCTTGTTCTTCAAGGTGGCCAGCGGTCTGTGTATGTACTTTATCGCTTCGAGCCTGTGGGGGTTGGCCGAACGGCAATTCCTGCCGAAAATGGCGCCCGTCTCCTCCGCACCGAAAACGAGAGCCGATGTGAAGTCGGCAGCCGCAGCCGACCGCCGCGACTCGTCGACCGGTCGCAACGGATCGGGTGGGAAACGTCAGAAGAAGAGCCGCGGCAAGCGATAATCTCAGTCAGTGTCGAGCCGCTTCGGATTTCGCCATGTACCCGTTGGACGACACCATCACCGCGATTGCCTCGCCGCCGGGTGGCGCCGCTCGCGGCATCGTGCGGCTGAGCGGTCCAAACACGCTCGACATTCTTCGGCGATGTGTGCATGTCGACGGCGGCGGCCAGCTATCGACCGCATCGCCACCGTCGGCCATTGGCGGAGCGTTGCGTCTGACCGACATCGACTCGCATCTGCCGTGCGACGTCTACCTATGGCCCGAGGGACGAAGTTACACGGGCGGGCCGATGGCGGAAATCCACACACTCGGCTCACCGCCGTTGCTGCAGGCCGCGTTGCGAACGTTCTGCGAGTTCGGTGCACGGATGGCCGAGCCGGGGGAATTCACCCTAAGAGCGTTCCTCGCCGGTCGGATCGACCTGACGCAGGCCGAAGCCGTGCTGGGTGTGATCGATGCGGCCGATCCCTCGCAACTCAACGTGGCCCTGGTCCAATTGGCCGGTGGATTGGCCGAACCGCTGCATCGGCTGCGCGACACGTTGATCGACATCCTGGCGGAGCTCGAGGCGGGGCTCGATTTCGCCGATGAAGACCTGCCGTTCATCGGGCGCGATCAACTCATCGAACGGTTGAGCGAAGCGATCGAGCAGGTCACCCGACTGACGAGCCGGGTCGACTCGCGCGGCGAGGCGGTCGAAAGCATTCGCGTCGTGCTCACCGGCCTGCCCAACAGCGGCAAGAGCAGCCTCTTCAACGCCCTGGTTCGCGGCCCGGGTGCCCTCGTCTCCGAACAGCCCGGCACCACTCGCGATTACCTGACTGCCGAGTTGGATCTCGACAGTGTCAAATGTCAAGGGGTTGAATGTCAAGGGGTTAAGTGTCAACTGATCGACACGGCGGGCATCGACTCCGATGCGGCGACGTCGATTGACGGCGACGTGCAACGAGCAGCACGAGCGGCCGCTTCGGAACAAGTCGGCCGGGCCAACGTAACGATCCTCTGCCTCGATTCGAGTTGCCCACCCGATGCCCAACGGCAGGCCCAGCGGCAACCCTCGGTCTCCGGGCAACAGATCGTCGTATGGACCAAGGCGGATTTGACGCGATCGGGTGCCATTGGCGTCCCGCCAGTGCAGCACGGAAAGCACGGGCAAGATGCCCGTGGCACCCGGCAGCGGGTCGACTCCTTGCCCGACGGCATGCCTGTCAGCAGTCTCACGGGCCAAGGCGTCGACGAGCTGCGCAACGCCGTGCGGCGTGCCGTGCTTGCGGCCGGCGCATCGGGCGGCGAGGTCGTCGCGGGAACGGCCATCAGATGCCGCGAGTCACTGCGACTTGCCCTGAACAGCCTGGCCCGAGCGCTCGACGTCGTCCGCCTCGACGGCGGTGAGGAACTCGTTGCCGTCGAAGTGCGTGTCGCCCTGGACGAACTGGGCAAAGTCGTCGGAGCCGTGTACACTGAGGACCTCCTGGATCGGATCTTCAGCCGCTTTTGCATCGGGAAATAACGCGATGGCACACTCGAACATCCTCGTCCTCGGGTCGATCAATACCGATTTGGTGATCCGTGGCCAAAACCTGCCGGCCCCGGGCGAAACGGTCCTTGGCGGCCAATTCTATCGGGCGCATGGCGGCAAAGGGGCCAATCAGGCGGTGGCGGCGGCACGCGCGTCGACCACGCCGGTTACGCTGATCGGTGCCGTGGGAGACGATCCGTTCGGCCGGGAGACACTTGCGCATTTCGCTGCGGAGAACCTCGATTGCCGCTATCTGAAGACGGTGCCCGGCGAGCCGTCCGGTGTGGCCCTGATCCTCGTCGACCGGCATGGCGAGAACTCGATCAGTGTTGCCTCGGGAGCCAACGCGAGCCTCTTGCCCGAGGATGTCGACGCCGTCTCCGACGAAGTATTCCACGCCGCGAAAGTCTTCCTGACGTGCCTGGAATTGCCCTTGGAAACGGTCGCCCACGGTCTGGCGCGAGCGCGGCGGGCCGGGCTGTTGACGATTCTCAACCCGGCCCCGGCC
The DNA here is from genome assembly GCA_036447015.1 of Thermoguttaceae bacterium. Taxonomy (GTDB): domain Bacteria; phylum Planctomycetota; class Planctomycetia; order Pirellulales; family Thermoguttaceae; genus JAZFUB01. The sequence goes on from JAZFUB010000186.1 coordinate 4,870, forward strand.
GACGAGCGCGTCTGCTGCCGGGAAATTATGTCGCTAGTCGACGTGATCACACCCAACGCCGGCGCAGCGGCGGCGCTGGCGGGAATTGACGATCGCGAACGGGCCGGAGCGATCGCTGCCGTGCGAAAATTTCAGCAACTCGGCTGCGCGAAAGGTATCGTGACGCTCGGAGCGGCCGGCTGTGTCGTCGTCGAGGACGACGACACTTTGGTGGAAGGCTGTTCGGTCGAGCCGGTCGATACCACCGGGGCCGGCGACGCCTTCAACGGCGTGCTGGCGGTGGGCCTGGCGGAAGGACGCTCCTTGGCCGAGGCGGCCCGATGGGCCAATCGAGCGGCCGCCCTGGCCGTCACCCGTGCCGGCGCCCAACCGTCGTTGCCGACGCGAACGGAGATCGATGCTTTCGCCGATCGTCAGTGACCGGCAAACAGTGACGGGCAAACAGACACGTAGGTCAGGCTGTGCCTGACACGACAATGTGTCAAACGATCCGTCAGGCACAGCCTGACCTACGCGAGTCACTCGATGACGACTTCCTGGATGCCGGCCGCCCATTTCTCCTGCAACTCGATCTCGATCTTGACGGCCGACGTGCTCACCGGATCGAACTCGACCCGATTGAAGCCGTCCTTCGCGGTCGCATAGGGCCCGTGGTGCTTGACGGGCTTCCACTGACCGGCGGCGTCCTTGTAGACGACTCGCCACGACTCGGGCAAGTGACACGCCCCGCGTCCGGTATCGTCGAACCAGTAGACCTTCACGCTGGAGATCTCGTGCTTCTTGTCCCACTCGAAAGCAACCCATTCGGTCGTGCCCCGATGGGGCCAGAAGTCGAGTTGCAACCGGGAGGCATCGGCCGAGTTGGCCGGCAGAATCTGATCCTTGATCGCATCGAGAGACACGTGGACGAAAGACGCCGTCGTCTTGCTCAGATAGGTGAGCGTGTCGGCCGGCTTGGGACGCGCGCCCTCGGGCACGCGAGCGGGCCAAACGGTCATCTGGGCTCGGCCGCGATGGGCCCAGGCATAGTAGGGAATGGCGGTAAACGGCTTCGTCGAATCGGCCGGCACGATGCGCCCGTCCAAAGTCCGCCGGGCCGTCCCTGCCCGACCGCTGATCGTGACAACACCGCCGAGCAGGTCGGGCTGGAACTGCGTCTTCAGTTCGACGTCGTCGGAGATCACAAGATCCAGAACCTGCCCGTCATTGTCGGGACCTTCGAGGCAATAGACCAACGGGCCTCGCTGCAGCGCAACCTTGCCCTTGTCGGCGGTGACGCTCGGATGCGCGACGATGCGACGCACGGGCATGGGCAAATCCAACTCGATCGTGTCGCCCTTCTTCCACGTGCGAACGATCCGCGCGTAACCCTTCTGAATCGTCAGCGGGATTGTCTCGCCGTTGACCTTCAGCGAGACCGCCTCGGAGACGTTCGTAACGAATGCGTACAAGTCGCTCGGAACGACCTCGTTGCGTGCCCAGCCGGGAATGCGGACGTTCACCGCAAAGTCGGCCTCCTTGTCCGGCGCGACCGTGATCTTGACGGCGCCGTTGCGAGGATACTCGGTTTCCTGGCGAAGGGTGATCCTGTTGTCGGCCGTATCCATGGTAACGTCGCCGCCGAGGAACAGATTCACGTAGAGATCGTTGTCCTTCTGGGCGTACGCAAAGCCGGGAATCGACGGAATGAACCGTGCGACGTTCGACGGGCAACACGCACATCCGAACCAGGGACTCCGGGCGTGTTGGCCGATCGATTCGAGCACGTTCGGATAGAAGAACGTGTCGCCCTCCATCGAAATCCCCGAGAGGGCCGCGTTGTACATCGTTCGCTCGAGCACATCGATGTACTTCGAATCGCCGCGCATGAGGAACATCCGATGGTTCCAAAGGATGTTGGCGATCGAGGCGCACGTTTCGCAGTAAGCCCTCATGTTCGGCAGTTCGTAACGGCCGCCGAAACCTTCGTGGCCGCCGGCCGCCCCGATTCCGCCGGTCACATAGAGCTTCGTGCCGACGACGTCTTTCCAGATCGTGTCGATCGCCCGGACATACTCCATGTTGCCTGTCAACGCAGCGACGTCGGCCATGCCGGTGTAGAGATAGGCGGCCCGAACGCTGTGGCCGACGGCCTCGGTCTGCTCGACCACCGGGATGTGGTCCTGGCTGTACATGCCATAAAGCCCGCCGTCGCCGTTGGCACGGCGCCGGCCGGTGCGTCCTCGTTGGTCGAGGAAGAACTTGGCCTGCTCGAGGTACTTGTCGTCGCCCGTGACGCGGTACAACTTGCACAGGCCGATTTCGATCTCCTGGTGGCCCGGCGGATCGGTCCGGTTGTCGGCATTAAAAACGCTACAGATCAGGTCGGCGTTCTTTGTCGCCACGTCGAGAAACGTCTTGTCGCCGGTAACCTGGTAATGGGCAACGGCCGCTTCGTACATGTGGCCCACGCAGTACTGCTCGTGCATCGACTGGATATTCGTCCAAAGTTTCTCGGGCTGACGCTCCGGGAGCGAATAGAACGTGTAGAGGTAACCGTCCTCCCATTGGGCGGCGGCCATCACCCGGATGAGTTCGTCGAGCTGCGTGCGCATCGACTTCTCGGGATGCACCTGCAAGGAGTAAGCGGCCCCTTCCATGATCTTGTAGACGTCGGAATCGTTGAAATACGTCCCCAGGTGCGGGCCGTCGATAAGCCCGGCCGCCTTGCGGAAGTTGCTCAGCCGGTCGGTCTCTTCGCATTTCTCGAATGCATAAGGGATCGTTACCTTGCGGTTCGTCTCGAGCCGAGGCGTCCAGAGGGCGTCGTCGACGTGAACGCGGTTGAACGGCACGGGCGTGACATTGTAGTCACGCGCCGGAGTCTCCTGCCGATCCGCGGCGAAGCAGGAGGACGCCCAAAGTACCGGGACCACAACGATCCACACAAAAAGCTTTCTTCGAGATCTCATTGTCAGGCTCCTTTGCCGTAGGTTCTGATAGGTTTGTGGTGGGCGGTGCCCACCCTACTCATTCGTCCTTCAACCAGACCGATGATGTGGGCACACGACGATCGTCCGGCTGTCCTTCGGCGTTGACGGCCGGGCGGTTGGCCCGGGCGTAGTTGGGGATGGCCGTCAGCGGCGACCCGTCGGCCCACTTGCCCTTGATCACCATAACTCCGCCCAGCAGATCACCGCGCCACTCGGTCGTCAACCGTGCATCCCGGCTGAGCACCTTCTCGGGATCGTCGCCCTCGACGGTGTAGACCAGCGGCCCGTAGCGCAAGGCGACCTGGCCGCGAGTAGCCTCGATCCGGTCGATCCCCTTGATTCGTTGCACTTTCATCGGGAGCACGAGATCGATCTTGTCGCCGGCCGACCATTTTCGGTCGATCACGGCATACCCGCGTTCCACCGTCGGTGTGACCACGGCACCATTGACCGAGATCCGCGTGATGCCGTCGGACTGCGGCGTGCTTTCGTACAGGTCGCTGACGCTACGGTCGGGCACACGGATCTTCACGGCAAAGTTCGTGCTCGTCGCCGGATTCACTCCGATCGAGACGTCGCCGCTCCAAGGGTAATCGGTCTTCTGAACCATTTCGACGTCGGTGCCCGCCACATCCTCGACCGTGATCGTGCTGCCGATGAACAGGTTGACGTAAAGACTGTCCGCGCTCTTGCTGTACGTCCAGGTGGGCAGCATCAGCAGCGTCCGGGGAATATTGCCCACGCAACACGGGCAGCCGTGCCAGTCGTAGCGAGCGCGGCTCGAAACCAGCGGGTTCTGATAGAAAAAGTTGTTGCCCGGCAGATCGAGCGACCCCAGCAGGGCGTTGTAGAGCGTCTCTTCGTACAGGTCGGCGTACTTGGCGTCGTGGTACGTCATGTTCAGCTTGTGCTGGAAGAAGATCAGGCCGCAACTGGAACACGATTCGCAGTAGGCGTTGTGCCGCAACGAGTAGTCGGGTCCGAATCCCTCGGACGTCTCGCCGCTGCCGATCCCGCCGGTGACGTAATACTTGCGGTGGACCATGCTGTCGAAGAGCGAGGCGACGGCACTCTGATAGTCGATGTCGCCGGTCTCCATGGCGACGTCGGCCATACCCGCGTAGGAATAGACGGCGCGCACGGCATGTCCGACGGCCTCGTACTGCCGGACGACCGGGACGTGACTCTGGTCGTATTCGGCGCCATCCTTCCGGCAGTCAAGCAGGAACTTCGACAATTCGATATACTTATCGCCCTCACCTTTGCCTTCGGTTTCGTTCACAAATCGGCCGAACCGCACCAGCGCGATTTCCATTGCCTGATGGCCGTCGTACCATT
>JAZFUB010000187.1:0-14945 GCA_036447015.1 Thermoguttaceae bacterium
AGGGTCGAACGGGCCGCGAGTTCCGATCGACGACCGCCTGGGACGATCCTTGGAACTTTCGGCAACTGATGCACCTCGAAGAACGTTGCATTTCCGGGCCGGTCGGGTTCTCGGAGTGAACGACGACACTAATTGATTCCCCGCTGCTAAGAACCGGAGATTCGCGAGATGTTGAAAACGACTTCCATATACTGTGTTCTGCTGGGGGCTGCTTGGACGCCGGCAATCGCGACCGCCGAAAAAATGTCCGACCGCTCGCTCGGCAGTACGATCGTTCTGAGACCGGCAAGGACAACCATGCCGGCGCCGGTCCCGTTGCCGAAGGACGATGTGTCTTTGCCGAAATCCGACCCCTACTACACAACTGTCGAGAAAACGTCGACGACCGCTGTTGGCGAGCCGGATGCCTCGGAAATGGTCACCATCGTGCATGATGGGAATGCCGCCTATCGGTATTCGGCCTCGCAGCGGTGCTCGCATGGATCGGCATGTGCGAACTGTCGCGTCACGTGGAAAGACCGCATGCAAGCTAATTGGGAGGAGACGAAAGCCCACATGCAATACAGTCACTGGGGCTATCCCGAGGAATTCGAGGAACGGCCGTTCGGTGAGTCGACCTGTGCCCACTTGAAAGCGCAGATCACGAACGGCCTGAAAGCGGGCTTGGCCCTTTATCGCTACGACTTTTCCAATGTGCCGGGCACCGACGCATCCCAACTGAACGCCCATGGCAAGCGTCGCCTGTTCGAAGTGGCAAAGAGGTTTCCATGCGATCTGTCTCCCCTGGTCATCGAAGCCGCACAGAGCGACCCCGAGTTGGACGCGGCCCGGCGTGCGCACGTGATCGCGGCGCTGCAGGATCGCATCGGCGAGGTTCCCGAGGAATGGGTCGTTGTCGGTCGACCGAAATTCTCCACACTCGGCGACGAAGAGTTGGTCGAGGTCTACGGCAATATGCTGAGGAATACGGGCACACGAGGATCTCAAGCGAAACACGGCCAGATCCTGTCGATTGCCCCGTAACGGTCGGCCCCGTAACAGCCGGCCCCGCAACAGCCGACCCCGCAACAGCCGACCCTGTAACGACCTAACCGTTGCATTCTGAAAGGGAGTTCGCTTCGATGATGATGGATACGCTCAACCTACGATGGCTCATTGCCGCCGCCATGGTGGCAATCCTGGTCGCCCTGTTTGCCGGGTGCCAGCAGCATGGAAACTCGGCAGGCCAACCTTGGGACATGTTTACCAAGTCGAGACGTCCGAAGCGTCCGGTAGCTCAGAAGGAACCGACTCCGAAACTGGACGACAAGCAGAAAGCCGACGTCCGGATGGCGATGGCCCGATTAATGGAGAAGCAGAAACAACCGGAGCGTGCAATCCGAGCCTACCGGGAGATTCTACGAAAGGACGACACCCGGGCCGACGCCTATCACCGTCTGGCCGTGTTGCACGACAAGAAGGGAGAGAGCAAGAAGGCGGCCGAGTACTATCAGGCCGCCTTGCGGCGAGACCCTGACAATGCCCAACTGCACTGCGACCTGGGCTACAGCCTCTATCTGAGAAAGAAGTGGTCGGACGCGGAAAAGCATCTCCACAGAGCGCTCACGCTCGATCCTCATCTGGCAAAGGCCCACAATAACCTGGCCCTGTTGCTGGCGCGCACCGACCGTTCGGACGCGGCCATCAGAGAGTTCAAGGCGGGCGGCAGCACGGAGTCCGCCGCCCGGGCCAACCTGGCCTTCGTCTCGATGATGGAGCAACGCTTCGACGAAGCGGAGAAAGAGTTCGAGCTTGCCTTGGCCGCCGATCCGCAGTCCCAAAGCGCACGCGGCGGGCTGAAAACGCTGCACAAGGTCGCCTCCGCGCCGCTTCCGAGCGACTCGGGCGACTCGAACCGGAACACGGCCGACGGCACCGTGCATGTCGGCTTCGTGACCGCGAGCGACCAGCCTCAGTAGCGGTCCGCGAGTGACGTAATCCTATCGGACCTTCGAGTCGCGGATCGCCCGGTCGATGCTCTGGAGTTCATCGTCGGTCAATTCGACGTCACCGGCCGCTGCGTTTTCCTTCGCTTGCTCGATGTTTCTGGCCCCACAGAGCGCGTGCGTCAAACCCGGCTGGTGGACGGTCCAGGCGATGACCAATTGGGCCAAGGTGATGCCGTGTCGCTCGGCGATCGGCTTGAACGTATCGAGTAGATCGGCCACGTTCTGGAGATTCTTCTTCGTGAATCGCATGTTCATCCGCCGTTGGTCGCCGACGGGAAACTCTCGATCGGGGCCGATCTTGCCGGTCAACAATCCGAGCACGAGCGGCGAGTAGGCCAGCACGGCGACGTTGTTCTCGCGGCAGTAGGGCAGTTGCTCGTCTTCGAGTGCCCTATCGAGCATCGAATAGCGTTCCTGATCGCTATCGAGTTGGCCTGCCGCGGCGTATTGTTGCATCTGGTCGATGGCGGCGTTGCAGACGCCGATGGCGCGAATCTTGCCGGCTTGCTTCAGTTCCATCAACGCTCCCATCGCATCTTCCACCGGTGTGGTGGCATCTTGCCAATGCGTCTGATAGAGATCGATATGGTCGGTTTGCAGCCGTTTCAGACTGGCGTCGAGCTCGCGGCGGATCGAGTCGGGCCCGAGGTGGATGTGGATCGTGATCAGACCGTTCGGGTCCGGCCCGGAGGTATTCGAGGTGAACTTGAACTGACCGACGTTCGGGTCGCAGATCATGCTGCATTTCGTGGCCAACACGACCTTGTCCCGCCGCCCGCGCATCGCCTTGCCGACGATCGACTCGGAGAGACCGAAACCGTAGATGGGGGCCGTATCGAGCAAGTTGATTCCCTCGTCGATCGCGGCATGGATCGCTGCGATCGACTCGGCCTCGCTCGTGCCTCCCCACATCCATCCCCCCATGGCCCAAGTGCCCAGGCCGACGACCGACGCCTCGATATTCGATTGTCCGAGGACTCGCGTACGCATGGTTTGCCTCCATGGAATGACTCAGATGCTGACGAGCGTTTATCGTAGCCTTGACCGCTGTCACTTGGCAAGGGGGGCAATCAGTAGAACTGCGGAGTCGCTCGGGTGGCACGTCCCTGAGGAACGAAGGGCGTGGGGAGCACCGAAAAAGCCACGCCCTTCGTTCCTCAGGGACGTGCCACTCGGATACCCATGCGATCACAAAACCGACTTTGCAGATCCGCTTGGGGGGGGGCAATGTATCGGGGCAAAGCGGAGAGTGGAAAGCGGATCATGGCCGTGAAACTCGTTCTCCGCTTTCCGCTTTCCGTTCTCCGCTTTCGTTGCCTTGGCCGCTGAGGCGTTGGAAGTATTGGCGATTGTGCTCCTCCCAGCCCGGGGGCGAGGGGTCGCGCATGCTGCCGAGAAGTTCCTTCTGGATATCGGTGGGCAGATTCGAGGTCGTGTCTCGCCGGACCTCGAATTCGCCCCGCAGATAGCGCCGGACGTTCTCCAGCCCGTCGGCCAAGACCTCGCGCCGACGCAACGCGTTCTCGTATCGCCCCGATCTCAAGTCGCGTTCGACCTGGCCCATCGTCGCGATCATCTTTTGCAGGTCAGTCTGGTGAAATTCCATGACTTGGAACTGCAGATCGATCGATTCGGCCTTGTTGCGCAAGGCGGCCTGTCGACCGGCCAACCGTTGCATCTCGCGCTGGGCGACCTGCTCGGCGGTGGACCCTTCGAGCCCTTCGGCTCCCTCGCCGCTTTCCTTTCCTCCGCCGGTGGCTCCGCCGGTCGGATCGGTGCTGTGATCCTCAATCTGCCCTTTCACCAGCGGATCGGGGGTCAAGCGACTGGGCGTCTTGCGTCCGCCCTTTCCGACGGCCTCTTCGCCGACGAACTCGCCGCTCGCCTTGCCGCTGCGTCCCTCGCCGGCCCGACCGCCGATTTCGTTGCTGTTGGGCAATCGGTTGCCGGTCGCTCCCTTGGCGCTGGTGTTCGAGATCGGGCCGTCCTCGACCGCCCAGCCGGCCCCCTTGTCGAGCGAATCCATCGCACTGCTGGAAATGTCTTCCATCTCGTCGAACAGGTCTTCCTCCTGCTCCAGCAGTTCGCCGATCAGGTCCTCCAGCTGGCCAGGCAGTTCGGCCATCGGGGCCTCTTTGTCCTGATCCGTAAGCGATTCTTCCTGGCTCCAACGCGTGCGGTCCGGGGTGTCGGGCAGCCATCTTTCGAGATTCGTCACGATTTCTTCAGCCATCTCCGCCCCCAACTGCTCCAACGGTACGGCCGTGTCGACGGCCTTCCTCAGCAGAGCATCTTTTGCCATCTTCAGGTCCGTATCGATCGTGACCATGTCGCCGAGAGCCGACGGGTTGGCGAAATCCTGCTCGGGTAGTTTGCTCAGATCGCTGTGCAACTCGCCGATGAACCTCGACCAATCATCCTCGGTGGCCGCCAGTTGCTCGAGCTTCTGCTCGTGCTCTTCGCGGAAATCTTCGACCGGCATCTTGGCCAACTCTTCGCTGGCCTCGATGACCTTCTTCTGCTGTTCGAGGAATTCGATCAGCTTGTCCCGGATTTCTTCGAGGAGTTGTCGGGAATCGTCCGGCAGATCGCCGCCGGGACGTTCCTCCATATCGGCCAGCACCTCGCTTTGCTTTCGGCGAGCCAGGTCGAGCAGGCTTCGCAGGGCTTTGATAATCCGATCCTGAGTGGCCTTCAGTTCGGTCACTTGCTCGGTGGAGCGTGTCGAGCCGGCGGCATGCTCGGCGGCCTCGGTCATTGCGTCGCAGAGTTTGACCGCTTCGAGCATCTCGCCCATGACCAGGTTGTTGACGACCCGTTTGATTGTTAATCGCTCCTCCCCATCGGTCTGGTCGGTCGCATCGAGCAGATCGAGCGATGCGGTGCGAACGGCCAACTGCTGTGCGCGCACCTTGCCGGCCGCGACCACCCGCTGCGAGAGTGAGTCGTTGTGAAGAAGACTCGCCGACACGACTCGTGCGCGGAGTTGTCGTTCGAGAATCTTCCAGATCGCCGCGCGGAGCCCGTCGAGTTGGGCCAACACGTCGGCCGATTGGGCCTGCTTCGAGATGATTCGGATCGTGTGCCAGGGGCCGACCGTCTCTTGCGGTTTCAGGTTCAACCCGCGCTCGGTGATCGACCGGCGATCTCTCGCCACCGCCCGAAGCTGCACGGCGGTGCCGGGTCGCATGGTCTCGGGATCGAGCTTCAATTGGTAGTGTCGCAACGCGGCCGTTTCGCCGGCCGGATCGTTCCACTGCTGGAGCGGTGTTACCGTTGCGTCCTCTGAGGCGCCCTTCATCTCGAGGCGCAACCGCCCCAGGCCGTGATCGTCGGCGGCTCGGATCATGACCGGCACCACGGCTGTGGGTTCGGCGTTGCTTTGCAGACGCGGTTTGAGCAGTTCGACCGTGGGAGGGCGGTCGGGCAGAACGCGGACCCGATTCAGACGCGGGTCGGGATCGGCATGACCGGCACTGTTGAACATGTGGACCGTGAAGACGCCGTCCTCGAGCATGGGCATCTCGACGACCATCAGCCGGCCTTCTTGCTCGACCCGGCCATAGAAGCGTTCCCCATCCAGCAACAGATAGGGCCGAGAAGGCTGTTGGGCGATCGGTGCCGAAGGGCGGATCCGCAACAGGGCCGTGGTACCTTGCGGCGCCTCTAAGTCGGCTTGCTTCCGGGTCAACGTCTCGTTCGGACGATGTAGGTAGGCGGGAAAGTCATACGTCACTTCCACCTCCTCGATCGTTGGCTTCTCGTGCACGCCAACCGTGTAGATCGGTGTCCCTGAATCGCCCGCCTCGATACGATAAGTCAGCCGGTTCAGGACGGCGGGGATCGTTAGCGTGTATTGGGCACGGCGGTACTCGACGGCTTCCGTCGATTCGGACGTCTCCTCCGTCACGGTCTCCTTCAACAGCGCCATCGGCAACTCGGTTTCCGCCTCGCCTTCGGGCGTGACGAACAGCCGGACCGTGGGCAGATTGGGATGCGGCGTACGAATCTCCGCCGTAAGCTCCAACGCAGAGCCCATCATCACTTGCGCATGACCGTCCTCGGGCGTAACCATCGTGATCTCGACCAGGCCGACCGACGGCACGAACTCCCAGGGCGTGATCAGGCGGCTGGCGGCCGAGCCCCAGTTGGGGATCGACAGGTGGCAGAAAATGGCCAAAGCAAGCAGTACGGCCAGCACCAGCGACGACTCGACCAGATCGCGCAGCGTCTGCATGCAATGGGCGAACCGGCCCCAGCGAGACTGGAAGGCCGGGGCGCCGTCGAGCCGCACTTGACCAACGTCTGCGGCCGCTCGGCTGACGGCCGCATCGCAAAAGAGCCGATCCGTGTCATCCGTCGCGTTGTTGTCCATCACGCCGGAAAGTTGGACGAGATTGATCAGGCTGCTACCCAACTCGGGCAGTCCCGATTCGATCCGTCGGGCCGTCGCATCGAGGCTTCGATTGCTTCGTGCCGAGCGGCGAGCAACGGCAACGATCAGCACGACGTTGATCGTCATCCAAATCGAGAACATGACGGCCAGTTCGACCCGCCCCCCTCCACCCCGAGTTGCGGTGAGCAGCACATCGCACAACATGAAGCTCAGAAAGAGCCCCAGCGAGACGTTGCAAGCCAACACGCACGTAGTCAGCAGCGTAAAAAGCCACCACTGCTGGCGCGCCGCATCGATCCGCTGGATGATGTCTTCCGCAATGGGTGACATGGGCACATCGCTAATGGGTAATCGCGTAGATGATCACATTGGTTCCGATTTGCAGGGCCGCCTCGTCCTTCAGTCCGTAGCTGTATGCGTGCGGGAATTGTTCCCAACCATTGCCCAGGTCGAAACGGCTGTAAACGACGGCCAGCCGCCCATCGATGCTGATGCCTTCGAGTTGCGGCTCCTCGAACCGGCCGAAATCCTCGCGAACCCGTGGCGTGTAGTCGACCCGGTCGATGTCATAATGGCAGTGGTAGATGGGATGGTCCGGCGGGAGTCGTTGCAGCTTGCTCTGCGGCAGGACCTTGGCAATCTGCGAGCGGAAAGCAGCGTCGAACGCCGCCCGGCCGCAACAGGCGTCACCCAGCAGCATGCCGCCGGCACGCAGGTATCGCGCCAATCGGCCCGCCTCTTCGTCGCTGAAGACGAACTCGCGATGACCCGTCATGTACAGGAGCGGACAGGTCGCGGCCCGTGGGTCGTCGAGCGACAGTTCCCGTCGCTTGAACTTCACCTCCAGCGTCGAATTGTCTTTCGCGTATTTCAGCAGGTTATGGACGGCCGACGGATCGGGGTCCCAATCGCCGGCGTGCTTGACCTGGGCGAAAACGAAATCATCGCGGGTCGGAGCGGCCGCTTCGTGATACACCTTGGTGGAACTGAGGAAACGCCCCAACTGATAATTCCCCAGCACGTACGTCACCAGGTTGACACCGATCTGCCGGGCTTGACTGATGACGACTCGCAGCCCGCGTGGATGTTCGTGCCCGTCCCAACCGCACGTCAGGTCGCACGGCGAGAAGATCACGCCGCTGCGGCAGCCGAACTCGATCGACTCCAGGCAGGGGGCATCGCTGTAGGTCGACCCGTCGGCCCTCTTGTACGTGAACTTTCCCAACTTATGGAACGTCGAAAAGATCGGATCGTCGGGCAACATGGTCCGCATGGGGCGGCCCGGGAACGTCTGCTGCATCTCGCGGCGGAACGATTCGGCGAAGTCGATCCAGCCGCAACAGGCGTCGGCAAGGATCGTGCCGCCGTCGGTCACGTATCGGGCCAATTGTTGGCGAATCTCGTCGGTCAACTCGAACCCGTTATGGCCCGCAAAGAGCAACGCCGGTAGCTCGCGTGGGTCGTAGGAGAAGTGGTCGAACTGAGAATCGACCGCCCGGTAGTGGATACCCATGTCGCGATGGATCCGCGTCAATAGCGTATTGACATCGGCCGGGTCGGTGGTCCAGTCGCGATAGGCCACTCGCTTGCCGTCGCGCGTGATCCATCGCATGGGGCCCAACGCCATCTTACCGATCAGGGCCGGGGGACTTGGCGGCCTTTTCCTTTCCGTGCGACGCAACGGAGTGATCGGCAACGGCAGCGGTGCAAATCCCTCGCCGCCGGTGCGGTGTTGCGGCACGGCCTTTGGAGGAGGCCCGCAATCGATCGGCCCGGAGGTGTCCGTCTGCCCCTGAAGCAGCGTCGGCGAACCCAAGACGCCGGCGGAAGCCCCCGCGACCGTGGCGCGGCATGCCGCCGCTTCGAGGAACTTCCGCCGCGACAGTCGGTTCATTGGGGTAGGTTCTGGCAGCTTCATAATCTTCATTTTCCGCGAGAACCCCCGTAGGCGTCAAGCGAGAAAACGACTTGATCCCTGACCCATAAGGGGGGCAGTGACCGCGTGGAACCGCACTTCACTCATGGAATCGGACATGGCGCGAGCGATTATTGCGACGTTCCCACGCAACACCCGTGCATTTAAGCGGGAATTCGATTAGAAATAGTTTAGCTGTCGCCGGTACGGCGACTTGACACTTGAACACACTTTCGGCCAAGTCGCCGTACCGGCGACAGCTAAACGTTGTGGATGGCGTGCACATATTGCTGCCATACCCGGACCGTAGAAATGGTGTTCCACTATGTTGAGCACAAGATCCAAGTTCGTTGTAACAGCAGCGACCCTGCTCCTGATATGCACGACCGTGCGAGCGGCCGACCCGCCGACAATCAACCCCTTCGGTCGGAAGCCGGCCGTGCGCGAGGATGCCGTGCCCGGCTATGTCGAAATGTCCGACGGTCGGATTTACGTCGGGCAGATCTATCTCACGCGAGACAAGCGGCTGGAAATCCACGACCGGCAACTCCAACGCCAGCGCGAGGTCCCGCTCCGCGCCGTCAAGCAGATCGAGTGCAGAATCGTTCGAGAGTGGATCGAGAAGGAGTGGCGATTCGAAGAACCCGGCAACCCGAAGAAGGTCTACTCGGGCCGGACCTACCCCGCCCGGGAGTATCTGCACCGGATCACGCTGCACGACGGCCGCACGATCACCGGCCCGCTCTCGGCACTCGTCTATGTCCAGCCGAGTGTCTCCTCGACGGAAGGCAAAAGTACCGGCAGCGACCGACCGCCCGCCAAGGCAGAGCGTCTTCTGTTGAACAAGCGGAGCAAGGGACGATTCGGCGAGGACCTGGAGTCGCTCGTCTACGTGAAGCTGATAAAACTGGGCGAAGAGGCATTGGCCGAGGGCCGGAAGAAGGCCGCGACGCACCACTCGCAACCGAACTGATCACGAAACAGACGTGCTGAACATCATCCTGGAGCAAGGTTACGGCTTGACGACCATGGCCGCTGTTGCCGTGGTCGCCGTTGTTCTGGCTGCCGTCTTCTATCGGCGGGCATTCGGCTCGCTGCAAACGTGGCAGTGGCTTTCCCTGCTGACGTTACGCGTGGCCGCCATAGTGCTGGTCGTCCTGCTGCTGTTTCGGCCCGTGCTGACTTACTATAAGGAACTGAAGGAACAGCCGGCGCTGATCTTCGTGCTCGATACGTCGTCGTCGATGAGCATTGCCGACGACGCGACCGGCGTCACCCGTTTCGATCAGGCCCGAAGCCGTATCGAGTCGTGGTGGGAACCGTTGGATCGGGATTTCGACCTGCACCTGATCGAGTTCTCCGAGCAGGCCTCGCCGCTGGAAGAAGTCGCTTCGCTCGCGGGCATCACGCCGGAGGGCAAGGCGACGTCGCTTTCGCGTGGGTTGTTGGCGGCCGCAGAAGAACTTCTGCCAGAGAAGATCGAGGCCGTCGTCCTGCTGTCCGATGGAGTCGACAATTCGTCAGGCGATCCGGTCGAGACGGCCCGGACGTTGGGTGCGGTCGTCCACACGATCGGTGTCGGTGCCAGTTTGCGCAATAACGCTGCGTATCGTGACGTTCAGATCACCGGCATCGACTGCCCGGCAACCATGCTCGTAAACAATCTGGCCAAAATCACCGCGTCGGTCGAGGGCATCGGCCTGCCGGGTCGCGTGGTCACCGTCGTTCTGGAGGACGCGATTCTGGGAGACGCTGCCGAGGCGATTGACGAGCGCGAGCTAACGCTGGATGAGACCGACGGATCGCAGGACGTGGCCTTCGAGTTTCGCCCAACGAAAAAGGGACGCCACACGTTCACCGTACGGATCCCGCCGGTTGGTGAGGAGAAGATCGAAGAAAACAACCACCGCTCGGCGGTCGCCCAGGTCGTCGAGCCGGGCATTCGTGTGCTGTACCTCGAAGGCACGCTGCGAGCCGAATACGGCGCGCTGGTCGACCGATTCCTGGCCAAAGACCCCGATCTGGAGTTCTGTGCGTTGGTCCAGACCCGCCCGAACAAGTTTCTCCGACGCTCGAACATCGAGGGGCTCGTGCTCGACGCGATTCCCTCCGATGCGGAGTCGATCGACACGTTCAACGTCTTCATCATCGGCGACCTCGACGTCACCTATCTTCGGCCGGCCGTGCAGGAGTTGATCGTCAGACGGATTCGCGAAGGGGCCGGCTTGGTGATGCTCGGCGGCTACCACAGTCTTGGGCCGGGGGGCTACGACGGCACGCCGCTTGGCGACGTGTTGCCCGTGTTCCTCGGCAGCCGCGAGATCGGCCAGATAACCGACCCGTTCCTGCCGCGGCTCACACCCGACGGTGCCCACCACCCGATCTTCGCCAACATCGCCGACTTCTTCCCGAGCGAACAAGGCCCTGCTCGGATCGAAGGTCTGCCGACGTTGGACGGTTGCACCCGGGTCGAAGGGCGCCGACCGGCAGCCACGGTCTTGGCCCGGGTCATGGACCCAACCGCCGCCATGCCGGTGCTGGCCGTGCAGCCGGTCGACCGGGGCCGCACGGCCGTCTTCTGTGGCGACACGACGCGACAATGGCAGCAGGGCCCTCAAGCCCTGGACCAAGAGTCTCCCTTCCTGCGATTTTGGGGGCAAATGGTACGCTGGCTGGCCGGCCGCGACGTGGCGGTCGACGTCGAGGCCGGCATCGTCGCCGCCACCGACCGAACCTATTACGCACCGGGCGAGTCGATTCGCATCTCGGCCGTGGTTCGCGATGCCCGGGGCACCGGGGCGAGCGACGCGGCCGTGGTGGCGAACATCCGCGATCCGGCCGGTCTCTTGATTCCCGTTTTGTTGGACCCCATGCCGGGGCCCGACGGCAACTATGCGGCGGATTTCGAGCCGGCAACGCCGGGCCAATTCGAGATCACGCCGTCGGCCCGGGCCGGCACCACGGAACTCGTTGGCGAGACGATCCTCGTCGAGGTCGGCCGGCCCGCGATGGAATTCGAAGAGCTCGATCTCGACGACGGACTACTGGCGCGAATCGCCGCCGACACCGGAGGCCGCTACCACCACATCGCCACGGCCGACCGCCTGATCGAACAGTTCGACCGCACGCAGCGCGAGCGTCGCGAGTATCTCGAAGTGCGGCTCTACCACCCGCCCGTGTTTTGGCTCTTGTTCGTTGTCCTGCTGACGACCGAGTGGGTCCTGCGGAGGAGGTTTCAACTGCGATGAGCGGCAGAACCGGCTACAACTATCTCGAACCTCAGGCCCTGGCCCGTGTGAAGAACCTGGCGGTCGTCGCCCGAGGTGTGGTCGAGGGCGCGATCAGCGGCCTGCACGCCAGCCCCTACAAGGGCTTCAGCGTCGAGTTCGCCGAACATCGCGAGTATACGCCCGGCGACGACCCGCGGCATCTCGACTACCGCATGCTGGCTCGAACCGATCGGCTGTATATCAAGCAGTACGAGGAGGAGACGAACATGCGCGTTCAGATCCTGTTGGACACGAGCGGCTCGATGGGCTACCGCCACGAGTCGGGCCTGACGAAGTTGCAGTATGCCTCGTATCTCACGGCCATCCTCTCCTATCTGATGACACGCCAAAAGGATGCAGTCGGGCTGACGACCTTCGACACCGACATTCGTATCGACATGCCCGCTCGCAGCTCGCCGCGACATTTCAACGACATGATGCAACGTCTCGAATCGCTCGATCCCGGCGGCGGGACCGACGTGGCCGAGACGCTTCATCGGCTGGCCAACCGCTTCAAACGTCGCTGCCTGATCGTTCTGATCAGCGACCTGTACGGCGATCCGGACGAGATCCTTCGCGCGCTGCACCATTTCCGGCACCGCCGCCATGAGGTGATCCTGTTCCACGTCTTCGACAAGGCCGAGATCGAGTTTCCCTTTCGCGAGACGGTCGCCTTCCACGATCTGGAAACGAACGAGCGGATTCAGATCGACCCGGCCTATGTGCGCGACGAATACCTGCGGCAGATCGAGGCGTTCATCGAGAGCTTTCGGCGCACGTGCTCGGAAGCCCGAATCGACTACGTCATGACCGACACGTCGGTGCCCTACGACTTCATGCTTTCGAAGTATATCGCCAAGCGGAACAGACCATGACCTTCGGCGCGTTGCCATTCCTGATCGCTGCTGCGGCCGGACTCATTCCGGTGCTCTTGCACCTGTTCAGTCGGAACAGAGCCAAGGAGTTGCCATTCAGCACGTTGAGGTTCCTGCGTGTCAGTGCCGAAAAGACCCGACGGCGCAAACGGCTGCACGATCTGCTGCTGATGCTTGTTCGCATCGCGGCGTTGGTGTTGGTCGCGCTGGGACTGGCGAAGCCGACGCTGACCCATCTGGGCACTCTCTGGGGAGGTGAAGCCGCCTCGGCCGTAGCCATCGTGTTGGACAACTCGGCAAGCATGGGCGTCGTCGACCATGGCCGCCCGCGACTACAGACGGGCCTGCAAGCGGCCGAGCAGATCCTCGACGAATTGAACAAGGGCGATCAGGTCACGCTCTGGTTGACGTGCGGGCCGCCCTTTCCCGAGCAGGGCAAGGTCGACCGGACGCACGAAAAGGTGCGCCAGGTCTTGGCGCTTTGCGGTGCACCGAGCGGTCGGGCCGATCGTGGTGCAACCCTTCGCGGCATGAGCTACGAACGGGCCGACATGGCGACGTTGGTCGAACGAGCCAGGATGGCACTGGTCGAGACCGAGGCGGCGAGCAAGTATCTCTACGTGATTACCGACCTGCAACGGTCCGGGTGGGAACCGTCCGAGAGGAACATCGACGTCGAACCGGATGCGTCGGACACGCCGGACACGGCCGAGCGGGACGCCGTGCCGATTGTCGTGGTCGATTGCCACCGCGAGCCGGAGCCGAACGTCGCGGTCACTGCGGTCCGTCTCGATGCGGCCCTGATGGTCGCGGGCCGGACCGTCAAGGTTCGCGTCGAGTTGCTGGGCGATTCGGCCGTCGCTCAGCAGCGTCACGTGGAACTCTACATCGACGGCGTCAAGGTGGCCGGCAGCCGCGCGATCGAAATCCCGGCCGGCGGCAAGGCAACCTTCTCCGACGACGACTTCGCCTTCAGCGTCGACAGCCCCGGGCTGCATCGGGGTGAGGTCCGGTTGGTCGGGCCCGACGGATCGTCGTTGGACGATCGGCGGTTCTTCACGGTCGAAACCGATCCGGGCGTGCCCGTAGCCATCGTCGGGCGGCAGCGTCATGAAATCCCTTACCTCGACGACACGTTCTATTTGCAGCAGGCCCTTGCGCCGGGCCGGTCGGATCCTTGGGCCATTCGTCCGACGATGCTCACGACCGATGAGCTTCGCGGCGCGACGCTTTCACGCTACAAGGTCGTTTTCTGCGTGAACCTGCCCGTGCCCGACGCGGCATTGGGCGAACGGCTGCGAGCGTACGTGGCCGGCGGCGGCAACCTGGTTTGGTTCTGCGGAGATCGGGTCGACCCGGACGCTTACAACCGAATGAACCGTCAAGCGGGCGACACGCTGTTGCCGGCCCGGCTGCTGGACGTTCGCGACGCGCGTGTCGAAGCGGAGGATGCGAGTTGGAACGTGGCCTACTTCGACGCCGAGCACCCGGCGCTGCGTCATCTGGTCGAGCCGCCGACGCTCTATCAGTCGGTGCTGGTCTACAAGCATGTGCGGATCGACGAAGACTCGATGCCGGATGCTCACGTGATGGCTCGGCTCGACGACGGCGAGCCGCTGCTTGTCGAGCGCAAAGTCGAGAAGGGCCAGGTCGTATTGGCCGGCATCAGCGCCCACATCGACTGGTCGAACCTACCGTTGCGACCGGTGTTTCTCCCGCTGCTGGCACGTCTGACGCTGGAACTCTCGGGCACCGATACGCATCGCCTCGACACGCCGGCCGGTGGGCCGCTCCTGCTGCCGCTCGGAGAGGATCGCCCGACGGGCATCGAGGTGTTCACACCTGACCGGGAGACCATTCGCGAGCAGGTCGACGCTGCAGGAAATGGCGACGCCCTCACGTTTCGTTACGACGACACGCATGAAATCGGCATCTACGAGATGCGTCCCCTGGGAGTCGAAGGCGGCCGGGCCACCGGCTTTGCGGTCAACGTCGCTCCCGGCGAGGCCGATCCGAGTCAGATCGGCACGGAGGAGTTGCAGGAACATTTCGGCGATTCGCCGCTGGTCATGGTCGACGACCCGGACGATCTGTCGAGCACATTCGTTTGGTTGCGCGAGGGCAAGAGCCTTTGGGAGTTGTTTCTCGCGGGCGTGTTGGTGGCCCTTGTCTTCGAGACGTTTCTGGCCAACACGGATCGATCCGAACCGGCCCGTCGCCGCGACTCCGTTTAGTTAGCCGGTGGGCAGGCCCCTGGTTGTTTTACACAAATCCCGCCGGCTTGCCCGGCGGATCGTTCGGCTTTCCACTACACACCGGCTCTCCGATCGCCCGAGAATCCCGCCGGCTTGCCCGGCGGATCGTTCGGTTGCTCACTTCCCGGGCACTGGACCGCACTCGACCGTAGTGGAAAACCGAATATTCCGCCGGGCAAGCCGGCGGGATTTCTATACGGCATAGGCAGCCTTGATGTAGCGGGAAACCGAACGATCCGCCGGACAA
>JAZFUB010000188.1:0-3845 GCA_036447015.1 Thermoguttaceae bacterium
ACCCGTCGCCACCAACACCCCCCTTGCCCAAACCCGGAAATTGTCCATAATTAGCCACAAGTTGGTCGTTTCATTTTTTCATGTGGTCGCGATGTCGTAAGGGAGTCCTGCTATGCCGTTGGTTGTTGTCGGATCGGTTGCTTTGGATACGGTCGAAACACCTACCGAAAAGCGCGAGAATCTGCTCGGCGGCTCGGGGGCCTATTTCTCCTATGCGGCCAGCTATTTCACGTCCGTGCGGCTGGTCAGCGTGGTCGGTGAAGATTGGCCCGCCGAACATACCGAGCTGCTCCAGTCTCGCAACATCGACACGGCCGGCTTGCAGGTCGTCGCCGGGGCGAAGACGTTTCGCTGGAGCGGCAAGTATCTTCAGAACATGAACGATCGTGAAACGCTCGACATCCAGTTGAACGTCATGACCCAGTTCGATCCGGTGCTGCCCGAGGCCTATACTCGCTGCAAGTTCCTGTTTCTGGCCAACGATCCGCCCGCATTGCAGTTGAACGTGCTGAAGCAGTGCCCGGGTGCGACGCTAACGATGGCCGACACGATGGACCTCTGGATCAACGCCGAGCGCGACACGCTGATGGAGTTGTTGAAACACATCGACGGCATGGTGCTCAACGACAGTGAGGCGAAGTTGCTCACCGGCGACGACAACATGGTCCGCGCCGGCCACAAGGTCCGCGAGTTCGGCCCGCGGTTCGTGGTGATCAAGAAGGGCGAGCACGGGGCCATGTTCTTCAGCAAACACGAGACCTACGTGCTGCCGGCCTTTCCCACGGCCGACGTCGTCGACCCGACCGGGGCGGGCGACAGCTTCGCCGGCGGAATGATGGGCTATCTGGCCGAACAGGGGACCTTCGAGCCGAAGACGCTCAAAAAGGCCATGGCCTACGGAACCGTGGCCGCCAGTTTTACCGTCGAAGATTTCAGCCTCGATCGCCTCAAGCAGATCGAACGCGAGGACCTCGATCACCGCATGGAAGCGTATCGCCGCATGCTAAGCTTCTGAAGAAGCGAGAGGGGCAGTTGCCATGAAACACACCGTACGTACGTTCGCGGCCGTCGAGATCAATGCGGCCATCCGCGGCACGGCCGAGAAGCTGATCGAATCGCTAAGCCAGACCGGGGCCGACGTGAAATGGGTCGCGCCGCGCAACATGCACCTGACGCTGAAGTTCCTCGGCGAGGTGCCGTCGAAGGAGATCCCTCGCGTCTGCGAGTCGGTTGCTCGGGGGGCCGCCAAGGTTGAACCGTTCGAGTTCGAGGTCCGCGGCGCCGGGGCGTTTCCCAGTGCGGCCCGGCCGCGCACGCTGTGGCTCGGTGCCGGCAGCGGCGAAGAGGCCATGATCGTCCTGCACGGTCACGTCGAAAAGGCTCTGATGAAGCTCGGCTTTCGAAAGGAGCAACGCCGTTTCCATCCGCATCTGACCATCGGTCGAGTCCGACGCGGTGGCCCGGGCGTCGAGCAGTTGGGCGAACTCCTCAAACAGCAGGCCGATCTGGAGGCCGGAAAGATTACCGTCTCGTACGTCGTGGTCTTCTCCAGCGAACTGGATCGAAGCGGACCGATCTATCAGACGCTGGGGCGGGCAAAGCTCGGCGCGACTTAATACGACAGCGCAAGGCGAGTGGGGGTCGTCCGAGGGTGCCATGGGCGGCTTGCCCGCTCTTGTGTATCTGGGGCAGCCAAGCTGCCTATCAGTCTGCGTGTCGAGCAACGTCATTCGGCATTAGTGTGGCACCTTCCAATTCGATTTTGAATCCGCGGTCGAGAAGTGCTGAACACTGCGGACCAAGCAAGACACGAAACTCCGGACAAAAAGTGGTTAGAACGGCAACAGTACTCTTCTCGGCATCAGACATGGGGATTGCAATTGAAAGCAAGTCTGTCCTTTCGAGTCGTTGCAATAGCGCATCGCTTATGCCACGCCATTCAATCGGGATGTACGATTTCAGCCAAGCAAAGACCAACAAGTCTGGCGGATCGGCGTCACCGATGAACACACGCGCCGCCTGAGTATCCACTTCACAGAGTTGAGCGAGGTCGCCTGACAATGGGAGTCCGTACCGGCCCACTATCGTGACGGGCTCGACAAAACTGAAATACTCCGGCAACGGGAAGAGGCACTGTGGTTTCGTCGTGTAGACGAGAGTGCGAGCTTTGCGTAGATTGCCATGAACCGCTAACGCATAATCGTCAGGCAGGGCGACAAACTCTCCATCGTTGTGGTCGCGGAACCATGCCTCAATGGATTCAGCAAGTTTGTTTGGACTCGTGCTCACGGCATGTTGTGAGGGCCAGAACTTTGTTGTTAGACCGATCAGTTGGGCATTACGGCCCGGCGGCAACCGTCAGCGTGGAATTCCCCTCGTCGCTGACCAAACGCAACTCGATCGGGCCGAACCGGCCGGCGACGGCGTCTCGAAATCGGCTCGGTGTGTGAACCGGGGTGCGATTGACGTGGGTGATCAGCATACTGCGTCTTAGCCCGGCGTCCCATGCGGGCGTGCCCTCGACCACGTCGATCACGGCCACGCCTTGGTCGAAAGCGGCGGGCATGCTTTGCCCCCGCGGCTGCACGTCGACCAGTGCGGTCGCATAATCGACCTGCATTCCACGCCATGGTTGGGGACGGTTCGTGACGATCTTCTTCCCTCTGACAGGATACTTCGCCAAGGTGACGGAGATGCGGCGCGACCGGCCGTCGCGGATCACGCTAAGCCGGGCGACCGCTTCGACGGGCAGCTTGCCGACTTCCAGCACCAGCGCGTCGGCTTCGTAGATGGGGGTCCCGTCCACCGCCGTGACGATGTCGTCGAGTCGAAGGCCGAATCGATCCGCGGGCGTGCCCCGTACGACCCGATCGACGCGAATGCCTCGCAACCCGGCCAGCAGTTCCGCAGCCGTCAAGTTGGCCGGCTGGATTCCCAGCAGTCCATATTCGACCTCGCGACCGTCGCGGAGCGTGTCGATGACACGGCGGAACGTTTCGTCGATCGGGATCGCATAGCCGGCCGACGTCTCGTAGCCGGCCGTGGCAGCCAGGGCGACGGTCAGGCCGATCATTTCACCTTGCAGGTTCAGTAGCGGTCCGCCACTGGTTCCCAGGTTCAGCTTCGCGTCGGTCTGGATCAGTGTGCCGAAATGGTGCAACGTCCGCTTGCCGGTCGAGTCGGTTCCGTCCGGCGTCGGGGGTGCCTTGCGCGACAGATTGGCGACGATTCCCCATCCGGCGCTGACCTGGCCGTCCCGTGCAATCGCGTAGGGATTCCCCAACGTGATGACGATCTGGCCCTTCCTCAGTTTCGACGCATCGCCGAAGGTGATCGGCGTCAGATCGATCGCGTCGACTTCCAAGACGGCAAGGTCGCTACGCGGATCGGCCGCCTTGATCCTCGCCCGATAGATTTTGCGGTCCTGCGTGCGAACATAGTGGTCGCTGTCGTCGCCCAACACATGGTAGGCGGTCAGGATCAGGCCTCGGCGACCGATCACCACGCCCGTGCCATACTCGTTGGGGACGAAGTCGGGATCGGTCGGCTGCGGGTCGGCCGCCCGGATGGTCGGTCGGCCGAACGGATCGGGCCGAAACTCGAAATCGAACGTCTTGTCGGCCCGCTGCTTACGCACCCGGGCAATGGCAACGACCGACTTCTCCGATCGGGCGATCACATCGACCAGCGTTTTCTCGATGGCCAGGGCCGCCTGAAGCCCGGAAATTCGCTGGGCATTGGCCACGGGGGTTGCTGCGAGGAGCACCCCGATCAGGAGAATCGAGCGGATAGGGACGTATCGAGCCATCGTTTGTTGCCGGAAAATGCCGTGTCGGGTGCCCACG
>JAZFUB010000189.1:0-3764 GCA_036447015.1 Thermoguttaceae bacterium
ACGACCGTGTCGAACACGACCTCGCCAAAAAAATCTCGAACCTCGGTTTCGACCTCGCGCGTGAGTTCCAGCGTTTGGTCATACATCGTCAAAACAATCCCTCCAAACTGAAGTCGCCCGTCGTGGTCGCGCATGGCTTCCCGAATTACCTCAATCATCTGCGTTAACCCCTCCATGGCGAAATACTCGCACTGGATCGGCATGAGCACTTCGTCGGATGCCGCCAGAGCCGCCCTGGTGATCCCCCCCACCGAGGGAGGGCAGTCGATTAGCACAAAATCGTATCCATTGAAGCCTTTGACCAGGTCGGACCGGAGCCGGTCGGTCTGCTGCGGCTCGGCCTGGGCCAGTAACTCCACATCGCGAAAGCTTCGGCAGCCGGGCAACAGGTCAAGTCGCTCCGTTGCCGACGCTCGAACGCCTCGCCGCACGGGCAGACCGGTGGCCAACGGGTGACTGTCGATCGGTTCGACGCCCATGGCACTGGTGGCGTTGCACTGGGGATCCAGATCGACCAGCAAGGTATGCGAGCCGGCCTTGGCCAGTCCAACGGCCAGATTCACCGCGGTGGTCGTCTTACCGACGCCCCCCTTCTGATTCGCGATACACAGAGTCCGACCCACGACAGGCCTCCTTGCCCGGGGGTGCCGGCAATAGCCTCTCCGGCAGACGCGAGATTGTAACCGCGAGTGGGACTGTCAGGAAATGCCAGTTTTGGACACATTGTCGACCGGAATCACGCGAATTGTTAGCCGCGGAGCTTGCTCCGCGCTGATAAGTGCGGAAACCGTTCAGCACTTCCCAGCGCGGAGCAAGCTCCGCGGCTAACGGTTGCCCAGTGGCAAACGGTTGAGATGCTGCTTTTGCAAAATCGACGACAAACCCCGCCCGTTTCACGTGAAACACCCGTTTTCGACCATCGGCACGACCGTTGCGAGCGTGTTTCACGTGAAACACGACGCAATCCCGGTGACTCAACGTCCGATCCGTTTAGCAGCCGCCGGCACGGCGGCGTAGGTGTGACGCCACATCCGGGCCAAGGCACCGTCGGCCGCTCGACCACACATTTCTACGACACACGTTCATCCGGCGTGTTCGCCGGCGAACTCGATGTGGACGATTGCGTCTCCGGCCGCGGCCCTTCCACCACCGAACGCACGGCCATGGCCAACACGCCGGTCGCCAGACTTACCACAAAGGGAACGGCGACGAAGGAGAGAAGGATCCAGTTCGCCTCCTTATAAATGCTCCAAGTGCTAAAGGGGTTGTCGAGCCCACCAATGAATTCGCCAAGCAACAGGTAAGAACCGAAGATGACGGTCATGCTGCAAGGAATCAGCCCGCCGATACAGAAGGTCCGCAGGTAGCCTCGGCCGTAGATCAACGCGACGGTCAGCGATACCGGCAGTAGGGCCATCGCGAACAGTAGGCACCCAAGCTTCGACCACTCGGGACCCGCGAAATAGGCCGAGAAGAAGATGGCCGTCAGCGTGGTCAGCGCGAAGATCGAGCGAAGCGTGAACTGGAACCGACCGGTCGCGTGGGCAGACATGTTGTTCCTCCTCGTACTTGCAGGCGAGTCAACACGGTCCGCATTATAGATGGCGAACCTCGCCGGACACAAGCGGACTGTTCGCATGTCAACGACCACCGCCAGAGTTGGTGGCTTGAGGAAGACTCCGAAAAGAGACCGGTGATGCGCATCAAACCGACCCCAACGGGGTCTGACAACAGAGCCCAGGGTCGGGCAGCGCACCCGGGGGGAGGCGGTACAGGGTGTGGAGGTGAACGCCGAAGGTGTTCTACATGGCGTCACGTAAGTTGTACAACCTCGTTGAGGTTGAAGGGGTTTCGCTCGATCGTTACCCAGGGTGCGCTGCGCGACCCTGGGCTTCGATGTTGAACGCCTTCGGCGTAGAATCTCGGTCGCCAAGAAGTAGAGAAACCGGCGTCAACCCCGCCCGTTTCACGTGAAACGCCCACCTACTCCAATGGATTGAACACCAACCCGGTGACCAGCTTCGGATAGAAGTAGGTGCTCTTGGCCGGCATTCGTTCGCCGCTGAGGCTTATTGTGCGGATGTCGTCGACTCCCGCGGGCATGACGAGCGCGGCGAGCGGATAGTCGCCCGAGCCGCAACCTTCGACGACCTCTTCGATCAGATGCACGTAGCCGGGATTCGGCAGGTCGTCCACGCCGAGCAGGTTCTCGACGATCAGCCGATGGAGAATGCTGACGCCCAACTCGCGCCACGGCTCGCTCTGGTCGGCAGCGATCCGGGCCAATCGCTCGCGGCCGGCGTCGGTCAGGCGGACGATCAGCCAGCGGTTGTCGTTGCGGGTGTAGAGCCCGAGTGTGCCCTGGTCGTCGCCCGTCTCGATGTCTTCCCAGAGGGTCGTGGCCTGCTCGGGCCCTTCGCCGGCCGGTTGGGTCGTGAAACAGTCGCCCAGCTTGGCGGCCAGTTCGTCGGAAGTCAGCTCGGGCACGCCCGTGAACAGCCGGTGCGTGGGCAACACGATCAGGCCGGGGTCTTCCATGGCCACACTGTGCATCAGCACGAAGTTGGCCGGATGCTCTTTCGAGAGGGCCCCGCTGTCGTAGATCTGGTCGCGATAGTCACAGGCCGTCTCGTAGCGGTGATGTCCGTCGGCCACGAAAATCGGCTTCGGGTCCATTACCGCCGTGACGGCCGAGATGACCGCAACGTCGGTGACCGGCCACATCCGATGCGTCACGCCCAAATGATCCGTCGCCACGATGGGCGTATCGCCGGCAATGGCCGCCTCGAGCAGGTTTTGGGCCTCGTTCTGAGGATCGGGATACAGCCCGAAGATCTGGCTCAGGTTCGCCTTGCACGTGGTCGTCAGCATCAGCCGGTCGATCTTCGGGCCCGGCATGGTCTGTTCGTGCGGAAAGACCTTACCCTGGCCGAACCGCGAGAGCCGCATTCGGGCCATGAACCCGCGGCGAACGTATGTCGTGCCCTCGGCCGTGAACTCCTGATGATAGACGTAGATGGCCGGATCGGCTTCGGTGAAGAGCACGCCCTCGGACTGCCAGTTCTTCAGGAAGCGGGCCGCCCGGGTATAGCGGTTGTCGGACGCGTCGTCGTCACCCGGCTCGATCCGATTGAGGATCAGCCGAACCGCATTGCAGGGATGCTGCTTGTAGAGCGTCTCCTGCAACTCGGGCCCGATCACATCATACGGCGGCGCGATCACGTCGCTCAGCGAACCGACGTGGCCAAGGTCGTAACGAACGGCGCGAAAGGCTTGGATTTCGGGCATGGTGTCCTTACTCGATGTTTAGCTGTCGCCGGCACGGCGACTTGACAGTTCGGCCAAGTCGCCGTGCCGGCGACAGCTAAACGTGCAATCGGTCAATCGTTAATAGCGATAGTAATCCGGCTTGAAGGGTCCTTCGACCGGCAGGCCCAGGTAGTCGGCCTGCTCCTGTGTCAGCTTCGAGAGCTTCACGCCGAGCTGCCCGAGATGCAATCGGGCGACCTCTTCGTCGAGTGCCTTTGGCAGCACGTGGACGCCCAGCGGATAGTTCTCCGGCTCGGTCCACAGCGCGATTTGGGCGAGGACCTGGTTGGTGAACGAGTTCGACATCACGAACGACGGATGGCCCGTGGCACAACCGAGGTTGACCAGCCGACCCTCGGCCAGCAGCAGGATCGAGTGTCCGTCGGCGAACGTGTAGCGATCGACCAGCGGCTTGATGTTGACCTTCTTGATGCCCTTGACGGCTTCGAGCCCGG
>JAZFUB010000190.1:0-7396 GCA_036447015.1 Thermoguttaceae bacterium
GTTGGACCGCGAAGGATCGTTCGGCAAGACTAGGTGTGAAGATGGGCTCCTCGCTAAGGGGCAAACAAGAGAAACAAAGGGGACGTAGGTCGTGACACCCTTGCCACGCTGTGTACCTTACCGACAAAGGGCCGTTTCGACAACCGTAACAAGGCCGATCCTACCTTCTTCGCCGGAGAGTATAACCCAAGAGACCGACGGCACCGATGCTCAACAGTGCGAGGGTTGAGGGTTCGGGTACCGCCAACACAATCGACGCATCGAAGAGAATCTCGAATGGAGCGTTGATTGGGTCGCCGTTTTTGAGAGTGCCGGTTAGTATGCCGGACGCGTCGGGAATTGCACCGTAGGGGTAGTTGAAGTCGATACCGTAGAGATACACGCGTCCGGAATCCAGGGCGAGGAGCGAATCGATGTTACCACCAAAGACGTTTAGCACGCTAAGGCCGCTTACATTTGGTGTATGCACCTCTCCACCAAAGATGTTCAATAGGCTCGAATCTGCTCCATCTAGATCATCAACATACCCTCCGTAGATATTCACAGTAGCGAAATCCGCAGCTTGCACTTCGTCCTCGACAGTTCCTCCGTAGATGTTTAGCGTACTTGAGCCCCCGATCTCCATATCTACCTCGCTAGTCAATATTCCGTCGTATATATTCACCGTGCTGTCATCTGCGGTACTCAGCCCCATGTCCTCGTCCGAATGAATTGTCCCGCCACGGATGTTTACAATACTGGAGTCGTAAACACTTATGCCATCCTGCAAATCTGCCGGTTCTACGATCTCTACAGTAGTCGGGGGATTGGGATTGCTCCCTTCAGTGATTTCGACGGGGCCATTGATTGTGTAATCAATCGTCGTGTCGTAGTCGATGACGACCGCCCTTGCTTTCCCCACGCCAGCCAATACCACCGCCACCACCAAACAAACAATTGACTTTTTCATAACGCTTCCCTTTCAGAACTACAGGTGACCGATCGCCCCCAGCATGACGGATACGAGCCCTATCCTATCCAATGCCCCATGCCGATGTCAAGCATCTTGCAGACATTGGTGTGTTTTCCACTGGGGGGTAGACGACCGCTTTGGGAAACAGGCGGGACGCAGCTTTTCTGGGTCGCGACGCCCTTGCCGCACTGTGTAGCTCACCGACTGAGAGCCATTTCGACAACCACAACAATCGCCATCGCAACCGTCGCGCCAACGGCTGCCTTGCGGTCGACTTCCCCGTTGGCCGTCCCCAGCCCGAAATGCGGGCCAAGGCCGTTGAGCAGATACAGGCCGGCGCCAGTGGCTGGAACTCCCAGTGCCAGCAGGTGCCACCGGGCCGCGCCGTGGTGCATCGCCACGCCGGCGTCGTCGGCGCCGGGAAAGAACGATCCGGCCGCGAGATAGACGCCGTTGGCAATTAGGCAGAAGCCGGCGAAATAGGCGGCCAGATAAGTGTACCGCCGCGCCGTGATCCGCACGAGTGCCAGCAACCCCAGCGGAATCAGACAGCCCCAGACCGCTCCTCCGATAGCCACCCACAGCGGGTGTGGATTCGGCAACACGTCGGTCCGCGAGAAGCTCAGTGGATCGAGCACTACCCGGACCACGCGGCCGCCGCTGAGCCACGCGTGCAGCACATGGCCGAATTCGTGGACCGCCATCATCATCAACCACGAGAAGCCCGTCGCAGCGGCGATCAACAGGGCTTGAAAGAAGCGGCTTGACAGCCGGCCCAAACTGCGATGTTCGAAATTGCTCATGAATCGTAAGTCATTGTGGCGCGCACGGGCAGCTAACGAAACAACTGCCGCAGACACCAGAACAACAACAGTGGGAAGATGAACAGGATGATGACGATCCCCGGTCCATGGGGGTTCAGGACGAGATAGATGCCGGCGATCAACGACGCGAAGACCACGAGCCAAATCGCCAGCCGTCGCGGCCATAGTCCGGCGGCCGGGTCGGCAACGACGTCGCGCTGAATCAGCAGGCGTTCGAGTTTCCGCTGCCGGGCTTCTTCGCGGATCGATTCGACCAGTTGCTCGGTGCCGGGCGTGTCGGCCATCCGGGCCGCGAACTCCTCGGCCTCGGTGTCTTTGCCCTGGTCCTGCAAGAGGGCCGCCATGGCCGACTGGGCGTAGACGTCGTCGGGGTTCAGCGTCAACGCCCGGCGCAGACTCTCCTCGGCCTGCTCCCGGCGATGCAACCGAAACTCGACCAGGCCCAAGGCGGCCCAGGCGGTCGACGAGGTTTCGTTCGCTTCGACCGCTTCCCGGGCGGTCTTTTCGGCCAGGCGTGGTCCGCGCTCGCTCGCCATGAACCAGGCGAATTCAGCCAACAGTTCGGGGTTGTGTCCCGAGAGTTCCAGCGCCCGTTGCAACGACTCCTGTGCAAGCGAGAGCCGCTCGCACCGCCATGCGGCCAACCCCAGAATGCGATGGGCCCGGCCGCCCTCGGCGTCCAGTTCGACGGCACGCCGCGCCGCTTCGAGCGTCTCGTCCTCGGCCCCCGAAGCGAGCAGCGACTCGGCACGCAGGAGCCATGCGGCCGCATCGTCGGGCAGTTCGGCCGTGAGCTGGTCGGCAATCGCCACGGCGCGCACGAAATCACCGTCGGCCATCGCGTCGCTTGCTCGCGCAAACAGTCTTTCGATTTCAGGGCGGTCCATCGTGTGCCGTTACTCCGAGGCGACTCGTTCGAATAGCAGCGTCTTGCCGCCGGCGCCCGGCGGGGCGAACCGGAAGTGGTCGTCGTCGACGAACGTGATCTTCATATCAATCGTGTTCTTGCCGTCTTGCCCACCGACTTTCAACGTCACCTGATCGCCGTCGACTTCGCCGACGCTCCAATAGATCGTACCCGGTACGGTCACCCGAAGCCAGCCGGCCGACAAGGTTCGATCCGAAGTGAACTCGAGTTCCAGCGCCGTCATCCGACCGAGCGTCTCGACCGCCCCGGCCACCAGGCCCTTGGCCGTCCCGACTCCGCCGGTCTGCTTGTCGGAAGACTCGACCTTGCCGATCGGGTTGTACTGCCACCGGCCGATCAGTTTGTCCGAAGCCGATTGGCCACAGCCGACCAGCCCCAGGCAGGTCGAGACGATCAGCATGCCCATGATTCGTCGTATCCACATGTGTCTACCTCCGGTCTGGGTACTCAACAACTACTAACCAGCGATGGCGCCCGTCTCGACCAGGTTACGACCGGGGTCCCTCGGGTGGCTCGTCGTCGGTTTCAATCCAATAAACTTCCTCCGTCTCGTCGTCGGTTTCCAGCAGGACACCCCAGTGGCCGATGCCGGCAACCAGGCCGCTGAGTTCGTTGCGTGACTTGCGTGAGCCGATCAGAAAGCTGAACAGGTAGCCAAGCAAGCAAGTGGCGGCAAAACCAAAAGTCAACGGCCAAAGGGCGCCCAGCGGCACCGAAAACGGCCAAAGAGGACGCAGCACGGTCGCATGGCCCAGCGTGGCCCAAAGTGCAACGGCCATGCCGCCGAACAGGCCAGCCAGCGCGGCCGGCCCGGTCGTACGACGCGTGAACAGGCCCAGCAGAAACAGAGCCAACAACGGCCCGGCAAACAGACCCAACAGACCCAACAGAAAACCGAGCGGGCTGGCGACTTCGGCGACCACAACGCCCACGAGGATGACCGCAATGCCCAGCACGAGCACCAGCGGGCGGCCCAGTCGCAGTTCGTCGATCTGGTCCAGTTCGTCCGGGCTCTTGCCGCACCGCTCGGCGAGCCAACGTTCGGCCCAACCGAACCGGCGATGAAAGTCGACCACGACGACGGTGGCCAGCGAGTTGATCCCCGAGGCGATCACCGCCATGGCCGCCGCAAGCAGTCCGGCCGCCACCAAACCGGCCGCCCCCAACGGCAGATGCCGCCGGATGAATCGGGCCGACAGTTCGTCGCGGCCGGCACGCAAGCGTCGTTCTCCGCCCTGTTTGCGCGTTGCTCGGGTCGCCAGCCGGTCGATGTTCACGCTTCCATCGTCACGGAGAAGTCCTTGCGTGTCGGTCAGCGGCCGATTCGTGTTCGGATCCAAGATCAGGCCCGACTCGACCAGACCGCCGATCGTGTCGGCGTCGATCACGGTCGCCGGGCCGATGAGCCGTCTTCCGGAGTCGGGATCCGTCGCGCTGTTGACGACCCAGTGCGGCGGGATTTCCGATTGGGCCTTGTCGTGGTAGACCGCCAACAGCCCCATGCCGGCATACGTCGACAAAGCAACGACGATGCAGGACAACGCGCCGCCGAGCAGCCATGCCGGTCGCATCTCGCCCGCATCGCGCGCGGTGAACAACCGTTGCAAGGTCGTCTGATCGGCCACGAAGAAGAACATGGGAACCAAGACGCAGAAGGGAACGCCCGCCAGAGCCGACCACCGAGCCGACCAATCGACGGTCGTATCGACGAGGGTCGTTCGCCCCAGTTTTCCGGCGAGTTGCAGGACGCGCGGCAATCCGTCGTCGAGGTTGGCGCCGATGGCAACGATCAGCAGAACCAGTGCCGTCATCATCAGTCCGAACTGACCGACGCCGGCCCAAACGGTCGCCCTGATGCCGCCGAGCAGCGTATAGGCGGTGGTCAGCAGCCCGACGACAACCAGCAGCCCGAGGATTGACAGGCTCAGTCCCTCGCCGGGAAAGAGGATTTTGCACGGCAGGACGAGCAGACCGGCGAGCCAAAGCAATTGCCAAACGAAATAGATCGCACCGGCGACGGCCCGGGTGGTTGGATCGAAGCGGAGTTCGAGATACTCGTAGACCGACTCGAGGTCGAGCGTACCGTACAGCGGCAAGATGCACCAGAAAAGGATCGGCAGCGTGGCCCAGAACAGGATCGGCACGAGCAGGAGTTTCATGCCCTCGAAATAGGCCTCGTTCGGACCGCCACAGCAAAGCACGGCGGTCAGCCCGGCCGTACCGAGGCTCACGCCCAACGGCCCCCAGCCGAGCCGACGCCCGGCAAAGAAGAAGTCGTCGCTGGTCGGCTGCCGGCTACCGGCCCAGTTTCCCAGGCCAGCCCAAATACCCAGACCGGCAACGATCGCCAAAGAGCAGGCTGCCACGGCGAAGTCGACCGTTGTGAACGAACTATTCACTGGGTGGTCCTGAGGCTACGACGTTACGTTGGGTGTGTTGTTAGCCGCTGGGCTTGCCCCGCGTTGTTGTGGGAATGTTTGTGAGCGAATCCAGCGCGGGGCAAGCCCAGCGGCTAACATTCTGTCGTCAATGCTGCGCCGAAATGACATCACAATGACGACACTTTCCAACCGGTGTATGCGCCGGGCAATCGCCGTTATTATCCGTAAGTAACGATGCAATAATACCTTACGATATCTCAATCCGCTGTTTGGCACAAGAGGTGCGTTTGTAGACGGACGACAACCAATTCCCCCTCACGTTATCCGAAAGGAGAGACCGATGAAACGAGTCACACTAACCCTGGTGGCACTGGGAGTGCTGAGTGTGGCGGCCGGTCAAGCGATGGCTGCCGGCCTGAAAGTCCGTTCGAGCCGCGGAATACCGATCCTGGGCCAGGCTTCATCGAGGGCTTATGATTCGAGCTACCGCCAAAGCTCGCGCCAGTGTCCTCCCGGCTGCGGTTGTGCCCGTCACAGTCGCCAAGGAAGCCACCATGGGAGCTCTCGTTACCAGAGCCCCTACTACGGACGCTCGTACGTCCGACCGCCGAGCGCCGTTTATCCCGGCATGTACGGGCGGTCTCCGTACTACAGCAGCCCGTATCCGTACTACGCCAGCCCGTATCGCAGTCTCTACTACAGCAGTCGAGGCATTTCGTTCGGAATCGGATTCTAGGCCTGTCAACGTGCAGCCGACTACTGCACCGGATCGAGTTTCAGGTAGTCGAGCCCGAACATGTGCCGCTTGACTGCCTTGGGGTTGCTGCCGGTGACCTCGACCTTCAGGCGATGGTCGCCGGCCGACAACTCGCGGTCACCGAGCCGGATTTCGCGGGTGATCACGCCGTTGTTGATCAGATCGATCGGCACCCAATGCCAAATCTCCATGTCGAAGCGGAACTGCTTGGTGAAAGGAATCCCGTCGAGCAGCCGCACCCGCGTGTTCGTCACATGACCCTGGTTCCGGGGTCCTTCGGCCAACGGCTGGCAGTGGAACGGCGAGTCGAAGAAATCGGGCGTACACCAGGCATAGCCATGGTAATCCTCGGTGCCGGTGCCGAAATGCGACGGAAACGTCTCGCCGTCGACGTAGATCTTCTCGTCACCCTCGCCCCACCAGCCCGGGACCCGGTTTTTCATCGCCAGCGTATCGCCCATAGCGTCGCCAGCAAAACCACTGTCAACGTTACCCGCGTTGCCTTCATGGTCGAGACCTCCCAAGGATGAGTTACGGATCAATACGTCGAAGTCCCCTTTTGCCCCCGCCGAACGTACACTATAGTGTGGAGCAATCGGCAACGGATGTCAATTGAATTGGCAGGGGGCGAACCGACAGGGGGCGAGCCGTGGCACACCACGAAGACCATTTCGACGGCCATGACGGGCTGAAACTCTACGAGCAGTGCTGGCTGCCCGACTCCGAACCGGAGGCCCTGGTCGTGACGATTCACGGTTTCCTCGAACACAGCGGCCGCCATAGCCGTCTTGCCCGTGTGCTCAACGACCAGGGCTATGCCGTCCATGCGATGGACTTGCGCGGCCATGGCCGTTCCGAGGGAGAGCGCGTCTTCGTTGCTTCGTTCGACGAATATCTGGCCGATTTGGAACTGTTCATCGATCGGGTCCGTCGTCGCCGGCCGGGGAGGCCGCTGCTGCTGTTCGGGCACAGCATGGGCGGAACGATCGTCGGGCTGTTCGCCGCCACGCGACAGCCGGAACTGCAAGGCGTCGCGATGAGTGCACCGGCGGCGATGGTCGGCCGCGGTGTGTTTCCGATTCTGCGGCGGTTGGCGACGTTCTTCAGCCGATGGCTGCCCAAGTTGCGAATCGTCTCGATGGACGGCCGGAGCATCTCGCGCGATCCGGAGGTCATCGCCGCCTTTCGCGCCGATCCACTGGTTCACCACGGCCGATTCCCCGTCCGCACCGGAGCCGAGATCCTTCAGGCGGCGCTGCGGCTACAGGAGGAAATCCGCAACGTGCGGATCCCGCTGTTGATTCTCCAGGGCACGGGTGATCGGGTCGTCTCGCCGGAAGGAGCCCGACAGATTCACATGAAGGCCGGCTGCGACGACAAGACGCTCCATCTCTACGAAGGCCTATACCACGACCTACTCAACGAGCCGGAGAAGGACCAGGTGACCGACGATCTGGTACGTTGGTTCAACGCGCGACGGTAGTTGGCCGTCGGGCTTGCCCGACGTTGAACCGAAAGACCTCAATGATTTGGTTCATCGCGAGTTTGCGTACC
>JAZFUB010000191.1:0-5288 GCA_036447015.1 Thermoguttaceae bacterium
GGGTTCCCAACGATAGACCGGCGGATCGACGAGCCGGAAGTAGATTCCGTCGTCGAATTCGTGTCCGGTAGCAATGGCCGAGCCCCGCACGGCGATCGTTTTCGGATCGCCGCGCACCACCAAACCCGCCTCGCGCACCGGGATCGTACTGGAAAAGATGTGCCGCTCGAATGGGAAATGTTCGGCCCGGGCGAAGTTGCGCCGGGAGACGACCAACTCGATGCGATAGCCTTGCTGCAACCCCGGCACCGGGATCTGCAGAAGTTTGTCTTGGGAGGCCATCTCATCGGTCAAGTCGTCGATCACGTAGTAATCGGCCACGTCTCCCGTCGCCACCAGGCGTCCCTCATCGTCGTAGACTTCCAGTTGATTCACGTAGATTTCTTCGATCAACGGATCGAAGGATCGCTGGATCGTGCTGAATTGATCGACGGCGGAGTCCTCGACAAGCTCGATCGACATGTAGTCGGTTCGCCGAATCGGAGTTCCCGGCTGAAAGTCGAACGCTCGAATCTTGCGCAGATAGACGGCATTGTACTCGTCGGTCGGCGAAGCGGGCTGGGCGGCCTTCGGCGGTTCGGCTGCGAACTGCTCGGGTAGCGGCACGGGTGGGATCTCGTTCTTGATCGACGAATTCGCTCCCTCGCCGAGCATGGCCGACACGAAGTCGAGCGACTCCTTGATCTCGGCGTTCTCGGGAGCCTTCATCAATGCAGCCTCGAACGACGCCTTGGCCTCCTTGTAGGATTTCAGCTCGATCTCCAAGGTCCCCTTGCGATAGTAGGCGTTTGCCGAATCGAAGCCGCCCTCGATCAGACGCTCGACGACCTCGATCGCGTTGTGGTATCGACCGGCCGCTTCGTAGACGTTGGCCAGCGAATACTCGATGTCCGGGTCGATCGATCGCGGCGGTCGCATTGCCACGAGCAACTCGGCTGCCCGATCGTGCTCGCCCTTGGCACTGATCAGCCCGGCATGCTGCAGCGCCAGTGCCGGAGAGTCGGCCACCTCGCGATAGTGCTGGAGCGCCGCGAGCGCCGCGTCGTATCGCCCGGCCGAGGAAAGCAACGTCAGGTAGAGACTGAAATGGTCGTCGTTTCGATACCCTTCCGAGAACAATTCGGTATACTCATCCATCGCGGCGTCGGGTCGGTTGAGCTCGCATTGCAGCCAGGCACGCTCGGCAGAAAGCTGCCCCACCTCCGGAAAACGCTGATAGTGCTCGTCGAGCACGTCGAAGGCTTCGGCGTACCGACTGCTTTCGGTGTACGAGGTGACCAGATTCGCCAGATACAAAGGATTGTCGGGCTGAATCTGCATGGCCTGTCGGAAATAGACGATCGCCTTCTCGAACTGCTGCTTGACAAAGGAATCGTTGCCGAGCGTGTTGAAGAACATCGCGTGTCGCAGGGCTTCCGACTGACTGAACGCGGCAACGCTCGTCGGGCCGGTCGAGGGCTCGAAACGGATTCGGCCGCAGGCATCTTCGAGAACGGAATCGACGTCGGCGTCCGTCTTGTCGACCCAGGCCATGATGAGGTACGCTTCGTTCGGGCTGCTGAAGACGTCAACGCGATATCGAAAGTCGCGACCGTCATCGGCCATTTTGTCATAGCCGAAGGATCGCCCCATCAAGTCGCCGTTAGTGATCTCTCGGTGATCAGTCAACGTGTCGGACGGATAGGGAATGTCGAACAATGCCAGCAGGGCGCCGCAGATCGCCTCTTTCGTCGGCCTATGGCCCAGGAGGTGTACGGGAATAACCAGGCAGGCCGCATTGGGATTCAGCAGCGCGCCGGTATCGGCCTGGGGCCAGACATCGGCCAGATCCGACCAGCGTGACCACCGCGAGCCGTCCCAATTCAAGCGGTAGCCATAGTCGTTCGACTGAAAATCGACGGCCGGATGAACATTGGGCGCGTGGGCAACGAGATTTCGGTCCTGTAAGTGGAATCCCGAGAACAACGCTTCCGCCTCCAAGGTCAAGTTGGCCCCGGAAGC
Organism: Thermoguttaceae bacterium; assembly: GCA_036447015.1. Taxonomy (GTDB): domain Bacteria; phylum Planctomycetota; class Planctomycetia; order Pirellulales; family Thermoguttaceae; genus JAZFUB01. Next base: position 2,002 of record JAZFUB010000191.1, read on the forward strand.
CCCCGGAGTGAATAGAATCAACTGGTAAAGGAAGCCGTTGTTTTCGCAGAGCCAGTACACATAATGCAATCGCTTAGTGGCAACCGTGGCGTCGGCTGTCAAAAACAGGCCGGGTAGACCGTTGAACGTGCGCGGTGACGGTGTGCTGAACGTGGCGCCGGGAGCGTTGCCTCGAAGATTCACTTTCACGAGTTCACACAAAGCCTCCGAATCGAACCCCATCTCCACGCCCAACCGCTCGCCGATCACGAAAAACATCATTTCGGGACGCTGACGCGCAAATCCGACCGTGGCTGCGGGATTGATCTTTTTAATGTTCTCGATCTCGACCCAAGGTGGGGCGGGCGGAGACAGGTTGAAATTCAACTCTTCGAAAACGCGGGGCTCCCCATCGTGAGTCGCCGAGGTGAAATTCGGCGAGAGCAGGTCGGCTCTGCCTCGGGCGATCATCTGCTGTCGCACCGCTGCGCCGACACCCAGAACGATCAGCACGACGAAGATCCCCGCGAGCACAAGGCTGAGAATCGCCTGAACCTTTCCCTGCCGATAGAACCCCCTGCCGTCGGATAACTCGATCAGTCCGATGATCGCCAAAACGATCGCCGCGATGACCAATATGAATACGACCAGTGCCACCAAGACGGAGATCGCTTGTCCGACGGACGCCATTCCGGCGTCGATCGCGAGACGATTCGCCATGCCGGCCCCCATCGCGGCGAGCCACCCGACGAGCACGAGCATCAACGAGAGCGCAGCCTTCGTGTTCGTCGTCTCCCGGGCAGCGATCGACTTGCACTTCAGAATCCCGGCCAGCAGCAGGATGACGGGGGTTGCGAGACCAATGTAATAGCCGATTCGCTCAGGGGGTATCTGGGCCGCGAAAGTGGTCTCGCTAAGCCAAACAGCATTGAACATGAGGACCTCGACGGATGCGGGCGGCATGGGCCCGTGCAGATTGTTCTTCTCAGTCGGGATACGCTACTGCCAATCTTCAGCCGAGAGAACCCGACCTGCGATCCAACATCACGTCAATATTATACTGCCAACCATGGGGAGTGGCCAGGGTCACAACCTGAGGTAAGTGACCGCAGCATAGCGAAACGCGACCAGTTGACCAACCTATTCATGTCGCATGAACGAAAAGTAGTCATGAAGACGGGTGTCAACCTACACGCCAAACAACCCTACGCTCCAATACCGCACTCCCGGAAGAACACTGTTCGTTGCTTCCGTTAGACGCTCTCAGGCAAGATCGGGGTCAGACTCTAAATGTTCAATTTAGGCCGAAAGAGGTCTTTGTGATCCGGGCCTTCATAGCGGGTGACTTGATCATTCTTCGACTCGGAACGCTCCCAAATTGGGACCGCACGATACGATGCCCTCTACATCTTTCGGCAGCGGCTCCTGCTTGCCGGTCAGCAAGCAGCCGCCCGGGACGATGCGATCGACGATGCGGCTGAGGATCTCTCTTTGCAGATCCTCGGCGAAATAGGTGAACGCGAGGTGGCGGCACATGACCAGGTGGAATGGACCGTCGGGCATTTCGCGGCGTATGTCTTGCTGTCGGAACTCGATCCCGACGCGAAACTCGGGCCGTAGCTGATACTGATCGTCCTGGCGGAAGAACGCCGTATCCAGCCAGTCGCGTGGCGCGTTCTTGAGACTGCCGCCCGAATAGATCGCTTGCCGAGCACGCTCGAGTATGTGCGGGTCGACGTCCGTGGCCACTTGGCCAAGCTGCATCGCGGGAAAGTCGGACTGTATGCAGATCTTCCAGAGGATCGACAACGTATAGGTCTCTTCGCCCGAGGCGCAGCCGGCACACCAGACACACAGTCGCGACTCGCCGCGGGCGGTCGCCATGCGGGCCAACTCGGGCAAGAGCCGATCGCCGAGCCAATCGAACACACCCCGATCGCGATAGAATCGGGAGATCGCGATCCGGCACAGCCCGTCCAACACGGGCCATTCTTCGGCGTTCAACTCCAGATAGGAGCGATAGTCGGAGATTTCCGCCAACCCCAACTCACGCATCCGTCCATTGATCCGCTTGCGAACTTGACGCCGCACCTTCCGAAAACCGGGCCAGCGCAGCCGAAGTCGCGGCAAGGCCCACTGCAAGAACTCGACTAACTGCGGATCGGTCATCGCGGCCCGTGCTCCGGTTTTGCAGGACGTCTCCCAGACAATCGTACTCCGATTTGCTGCGAGGGCAACCAAATCGCAGAGTCGCCCAGGTGGCGTAGGCAAGTAGTAGGTCAGGCTGTGCCTGACAATCGGACAGATTGTAGGGCCATGGGACCACTCGAAGGAAACGCAGAACGTACATCATAGAATCGCGTCAGGCACAGCCTGACCTACCTGGTTACCCACTATGGGGCCGCTGGTCGGCCGAGTCGCAATCTGGTATCATTCGAGGTTCGGCTTTGTGTGATTCTCGGACCGTACGACTCTCGTGGCGAAAGGCAGAACATGCCCTGGTTCTCGGAACAAGCGGAACGGATCGATCGGGCTCGGCTCGATGTGTTGATGCGGCAGACGGTCGAGCAGGCGAAGAAGCGGCTTTGTGCCCAACCGAAACGGGTCTTGCTCTTGCCGCCCGACATCACCCGGGCACACTCGGGGGCCGGCTTCCTGACCGAAATGCTCTACGATCTGCTGAAAGACGAGGCCGAGGTCCACGTCATCCCGACGCTCGGACAGCACGTCCCCCATACGCCGGAAGAGAATCGTTGGATGTTCGGGTCGATACCGAACGAGCGGATCCATGCCCATGACTGGCGCGGCGGTTGCGTGGAGGTGGGCGAAGTGCCGGCCGATTTCGTCGAACGGGCCAGCGGCGGGGCGGCCGATTGGGCCATCCCCATCGTGTTGAACCGCATGCTGATGGAAGAGCCGTGGGACCTGGTGATCAACGTCGGCCACGTCGTGCCGCACGAGGTGCTCGGGTTCGCCAACCACAACAAGAACTACTTCATCGGGCTCGGCGGCAAGGCGTCGATCTGTGCGTCGCACATGGCGGCCGCCTGTTGCGGGATCGAAAACAATCTCGGTACACTGACCACGCCGGTCCGTGCGTGTTTCAACAAGGCCGAGGAAGACTACCTGGGCAATCTGCCCGACCTCTACGTGCAGGTGGTCATGGCCCGCGACGCGGACGACGAACTGGTCCACACGGGCGTTTACGTGGGCGACGACCTGGAGACCTACTTGGATGCGGCCCGACAGTCGCGCGAGCAAAACATCAACGTCTTCGACGAGCCGATCGACAAGGTCGTGTGCCTGAT
>JAZFUB010000192.1:0-4923 GCA_036447015.1 Thermoguttaceae bacterium
GATCAACTCGCCATCGCCCATCCGCAGCGCCATGTCCACCGCTTCGGCAACGCGAGTGCGGGTCGTTTTGCCGGCTTCCAACCGATCGACGACGACTTCGATGTTATGCCGCATCTGGCGGTCGAGTTTCAAATTGTCGGACAGTCGCACCACTTCGCCGTCGGCCCGCGCACGCAAGAAGCCTTGCTTCATCAGATCAACAAACAGATCGCGGTATTCGCCCTTCTGTCGCCTGATGAGCGGCGCGAGAACCGAGTACTTCGTGCCGGTGGGCATATCGAGCACACGTCCGACGATCTGTTCGCGACTTTGCGCGGTGATGGGCTGCTCGCAACTTGGGCAATGCCCAACTCCGACGCGGGCGAAGAGCACGCGCAGATAGTCGTAGATTTCGGTCACGGTGCCGACGGTTGAGCGCGGATTTTGGCCGGCGGTCTTCTGAGCGATCGAAATCGAAGGGCTCAGCCCCGAGATATGATCGACCTCGGGCTTGGGCATCTGGCCGAGAAACTGGCGGGCGAACGTCGAGAGACTTTGCACATAGCGCCGCTGGCCTTCGGCATACAGCGTGTCGAATGCTAGCGAACTTTTGCCCGAGCCGGAAACCCCCGTCAGGCAGATGAGTTTGTTACGCGGCAGCCGCACATCGACCGAGCGAAGATTATGCTCGCGAGCACCTTTGACAACGATATCGGAAGCGGCCATAAAACACAGCGGCGTAAAGAGTAGGCAAATGTGGCAAACCCTGTATTGTAGGGCACCGGTGGGTGTTTCGACAAGAAGCGTTTTTGCAGAGTATGAAAGTAGGGTGGGTGCTTGCACCCACGCGCCTTCCCGTTTAGCTGCCGCCGGCACGGCGGCTTGACCAAAAAGTGTGCCCAAGCGTCAAGTCGCCGTGCCGGCGACAGCTAAACGGGTGGTAGCCAAAGGGGCAGGCGCCGAAATCTGGATGTTGTTTTTCGGTCAATCCTTACGGAGTCACCATGGCCGTTAAGAGTACGGCGGCCGTTTCCACACGGAGAATCCGCGGCCCGAGCGCGACCGCCTGCCAGCCGGCATCCGTCGCGAGCGCAACTTCGGCTTCCGTGAAACCGCCCTCGGGTCCGACGGCCAAGGCCACTGGGCCCGACCGGACCGTTTTCACCGTGCCACAATCACCCGTCGCATCCGGATGGGCCAGGATCCGAATGGGCACTTCCCGGCCGGCGCCCACGAACTCGGCCCAGCTTTGCGACGGGGTGATCTCCAGCAGCCGATTCCGGCCGCACTGCTTCGACGCCTCGATCACCGTTCGTTGCAGGCGTTTCAGGACCTGTGGCGTCGTCCTATCCGCCGATCGGGTGGTTTGCAGCGGGACGATTCGTGCAATTCCCAACTCCGTGGCCTTTTCGACCAGCCAACGCTGTCGATCCCCCTTGGGCAGTGTCACGGCGAGGGTCACCTCCATGGGCAACTCGCGGTCGACTTCCCGGCTGCTGCGGACGGCCAATTCGACTTCGGACCGGCCGACACGCACGATTTCCGCGTCGAACTCGAAGCCGCTGCCATCGAAAAGCACGACTTCCGTGCCCGGTTTCGCCCGCATCACATGGGCCAGATGATGAGCCTCGGGCCCGTCCAAAACGGCGATCCCACCTGAAATGGGGGAATGCGAATAGTAGCGATCTGCCATGTGACGATGCCGCAAGGGGTTAACGTGGATCAAGATTCCCGGTGAATTGTACCGAAAACAAGAGAGTTACGGAATGAACTAGTTTTATGGGGGCATGGGTTCCATGTACCAGTCGCATTGGGGGCTTGAAAAAACACCTTTTCGAGGGTGTCTCGATCCGGATTTCTTCTTCGAGAGCCCCACGCACGAAGAGGCCCTGGCGAGGTTGCACTTTCTGGTCGAACAGCGCCGCCGACTGGGGCTGTTGATCGGAACGTCGGGCAGCGGAAAGTCGTTGCTGCTGGAGGTCTTTGCCCAGCAACTGCGCCGCGGGGGCCTGCCGGTGGCCAAACTGAGTGTTTTGGGACTCGAACCGGTCGATACGCTCAGCCAGATCGCGGCCGGGTTCGAGTTGAATCCCGATCCGGGCGATTCGGTGGCCCGGCTGTGGCGGATGGTCACGGATCGGCTCAGCGAGTTTCGCTATCAGCAACTCGACGCCACGCTCTTGCTGGACGACGCGGATCGAGCGTCGAAGCCGGTGTTGGATATGATCACCCGATTGGCGCAACACGATTCGTCGCCCGAGTCTCGGCTAACGATCGTACTGGCGGGCCAACGGGAGCGGCTGGGGCGTCTTGGCGATCGGTTGCTGGGGTTGGCCGAGTTGCGGATCGACATCGAACCGTGGGAAGCGACGGACACGGAAGACTACCTGAAATCCTCGCTGGCCCGGGCGGGGTGCGAAACGCCGATTTTCGATCCCCCGGCCGTTGCCCGACTCCACGAGTTGACGCACGGCATCCCACGCCACATCGGCCAACTCGCCGACCTGGCTCTGCTGGCCGGAGCCGGTGAAGAGTTGAAGCAGATCAACGCCAAAGTGGTCGAGTCGGTCTACCAGGAGTTGGGGGTCGGGTGACCGTGTTAGCCCGGTCGCCTGCGACCGGAAAATGTATCGGATTCCGCAATCAACCCGTCGCAGGCGACGGGGCTAACAGCGAGTTCTGAACGGTATTGGGCCGACGAGAGTAGTTCGAAACGCGCCGGGCAAGCCCGGCCGCTAAACGACGATGGCGCAACGAGCATGAATGACACGCCCCGGAAGATGATCATCTTGACCGACGGATATTCGGATTCGCATACCGCGAAGACGGCCATCTGTGTTCTTCGCTATCGTGCGGAAGAAGTCGTTGCAGTATTGGATCGTCGATCGGCCGGGAAGACCTGCGAGGAGGTTTTGGGCGTCGGTGGCCGGATTCCCGTGGTCGGCTCGATCTCGGACGCACCCGAGGCGAACACCTTGCTGGTGGGCATCGCACCGCCGGGCGGCAAGATTCCTCCGCACTGGCGCCCGATCGTGCTCGAAGCGATCACGCGAGGTCTGACCGTCGTCTCCGGCCTGCACGACCTTTTGAGGAACACGGCCGAATTCCGCGAAGCGGCGGCCGCGCATGGCGTGCGCCTGATCGATCTGCGCGACAACGACGAAGAGGACGTGGCATCCGGCCGGCCCTTTCGCAAAGAGTGTCTGCGGATCCACACGATCGCCAACGACTGTAGTTGCGGAAAAATGGTCGCGGCCGTCGAACTGACCGAGGGGCTGAAACACGCGGGCATGGATGCCGTTTTCGCCGCCACCGGACAGACGGGCATCCTGATCGCCGGCCGTGGTTGTGCGGTCGATCGGGTCATCGCCGATTTCGTCAGCGGCGCGGCCGAAAAGCTGATCCTTGCCGATCAGGATCACGAGGTGATCGTCGTCGAGGGCCAAGGCAGCCTGTTTCATCCCCGCTACTCGGGCGTGACGCTCGGGCTGCTGCACGGCATCAAGCCCGACGGGTTGATTCTCTGTTACGAGATGGGCCGCAAGGTGATCTTCGGTATGGAAGACGTCCCGTTGCCGCCGCTTGCCGATGTGGTCGCATTCTACGAAACGGCGGCACGCATCATGCATCCCTGTCGCGTGATCGGCGTGGCCGTCAATGGGCAGAAGTATACTGACGACGAGATCGACGCCGAATACGAACGGGTCGAAAGCGAATTGGGATTGCCCGTATGCGACGTCATCCGCCATGGGCCGGCGAAGCTGGTCGACACGGTGACGCAGTTGCGGGTGGCAGTACAAGGCAAGTGAGTCATCGCCATGAATCTCACGTTACATCGATTCGATCTGCCGACACGGCATCCGTTCACGATCTCGCGTGGCACGACGACCGTGCAACGGACATTGATCGTCGAGTTGGAGCAAGACGGCATGTACGGCTACGGCGAAGCGCCCGAAGCGGAGTACTACGGTGCCACGATCGAGACGATGACCGACGCCTTGGAGTCGGTTCGCTCCGAGATCGAGAAGCATACGCTGGACGATCCGGCCGTTCTTTGGGAGACGATGCGTCCGGTGCTTCGACAGGCGACGTTTTGCCAATGTGCGGTCGATACGGCGGCCCACGATCTTTGGGGCAAGCTGCGTGGCGAGCCGGTCTGGAAACTGTGGGGGCTGAGCCTCGACAACATCCCGCCGAGCGACTACACGATCGGCATCGATACGATCGACGTGATGGTCGCGAAACTCAAGGAGTTTCCCGACTTTCCCGTCTACAAGATCAAGCTGGGCACGGCCGATGACGTCGAGATCGTCCGGCGGTTGCGCGAACATACCGAGGCCCCGTTTCGCGTTGATGCGAACTGCGCGTGGAGCATGCACGAAACGATCGAGAATTCCGCCGCGCTGCGGGACCTGGGCGTCGAGTTCATCGAACAGCCGCTGCCGCCCGACGCACTCGACGGCATGAAGCAGGTCATGCGCGGCTCGGTCTTGCCGATCGTCGCCGACGAGAGTTGCCAGGTCGAGTCGGACGTCGACGGATGTGACGGTCTGTTTCAAGGCGTGAACATCAAGCTGGTCAAGTGCGGCGGACTGACGCCCGCACGACGCATGATCACACGGGCAAGACGGTTGGGGATGAACGTCATGGTCGGCTGTTTCACCGAGTCGACCGTCGGCATCTCGGCCATCGCCCAATTGCTGCCGCTGGTCGACTACGCCGACCTCGACGGGGCCCTGCTGTTGGCCCGTGACGTGGCGACCGGCGTAACGGTCGAAAACGGGCAGGTCATCTATCCGAACGAGAACGGGTGCGGCGTAACGATGACGCCACAACACTAGATTGCATCGCAGACGTGTTTAGACATAATGATTGGACCAGCCGCTCACGTAATCGTGGGTTATGGTGGAGGAGGTAGGTTTACCTTAACTCCATCACAGAGCC
>JAZFUB010000193.1:0-2776 GCA_036447015.1 Thermoguttaceae bacterium
CTCTGTGCATGGAATACGAGAAAGATGGCGACGATCAAAAACTCATTGACCGAAAGACAGGGCGTTCTCGACCGGATTCGACAAAACCCCGACGTGTCGGTCTTGATCGTCGGGGGCGGGATCAACGGGGCCGGACTGCTCCGGGATCTGGCGTTGCAGGGCATCGACGCCCTGTTGGTCGACAAGTCCGACTTCTGCACCGGAGCCAGTGCGGCGTCGTCGCGGATGATTCATGGCGGGTTGCGCTACCTCGAATTCGGCGAATTCCGACTCGTTAATGAATCGCTGAAGGATCGGAATCTTCTGCTGCAGAATGCGGCCCATTACGTCAAACCGTTGCCCACGACGATTCCGATCTTCTCCTGGTGTTCCGGGGCCGTCAGTTGCATCCGGCGTTTTCTGCACCTCGGCGGTACGCGTCCGGCGCATCGGGGGGCCGTGATGGTGAAGATCGGACTGACCTTCTACGACATCTTCACGCGAAAACATCGAGTCACGCCGCGGCACAAGTTCACGTCGCGCGAAGAGGCACTTGCCCGACGGCCGCACTTGCACCCCGACCTGATCCGCACGGCCACCTACTACGACGCGTGGATCAGCTATCCGGAACGTCTCTGCCTGGAACTGTTGCTCGACGCCGAACAGCTATGCGACGATGCCCGGGCGGTGAATTATCTTTCGCTGCGCAGTGGATCGGACGAGGGTGGATCGGACGAGACGGTGACGCTTCGCGATGAGCTTTCCGGAGAAATCCTTACGGTCAAGCCTCGCGTTGTCGTCAACGCCACCGGCGGATGGATCGATTTTGCGAACCGGGCATTGGGATACGAGACGCGGATGATCGGTGGTACCAAGGGTGCCCATCTCGTGGTCGATAACGACGAGTTGTTCAAAACGCTCGACGGCGAGATGATCTATTACGAAACGCCCGACGGGCGCGTGTCGGTCGTGTTGCCGTGGCTCGGTAAGGCGCTGGTCGGATCGACCGATATCCGTTGCGGCAATCCGGACGACGTGCGGTGCGAAGAGGACGAGGTGGACTACATGCTGGGGTCGCTTCGCGAGGTGTTGCCCAATCTTCAGATCAAGCGTTCTCAGATCGTCAGCCGCTTTTCCGGCGTACGGCCGTTGCGTCGTAGCGAAGGGGCGACGGTCCAGGCCAGCCGCGACCATCTCTGTTCGGTGCTCGATCCGTCCGACAAGGTTCGCTTTCCCGTCTATAACCTGATCGGCGGCAAGTGGACCACGTTCCGCGCCTTCGCCGAGCAAGTGACCGATCGGATCTTGGCCCAGCTCGACCTGCATCGTCGCAGGGACACCGAAGACCTGGCGATCGGCGGCGGTAAAGAGTTTCCCCGTAGCGAACAGGCAAGAAGTCAATGGCTCGCCAGGCTTCACGATCAGACGAAGCTGCCCGAGGCAAGACTCGGCGACCTGCTCGATCGCTACGGCACCCGGGCCGAACAGGTGGCCCTGTTCCTAACCGAGCAAGAGGATCGGCCACTCACGCATCTGGCCGAATATAGCCGACGCGAGATCGAATTCCTCGTTCGTAGCGAACGGGTCATTCATTTGGACGACTTGCTATTGCGACGAACGGCCATCGCCCTGCTGGGGCAACTGACAGGCGAACTGTTCGGCGAACTGGTCGAGATCATCCGTGCGTTGCAGCAATGGTCTGAAGACGAAACACGCAACGAGATCGAGAGAACCCTGGCCCTCCTGGAAGACAGGCACAAGATCTCGATCGCCTACCAACCCTAAGAAACCGGAGTCCGGCCCATGTCTCGCATTTTCCACGAGTTGCTCGAAACCGATCGCGTTCTGCGCGTCTTCTCCGTCAGTCGAATCGTTCATCCGGTCGTTTTCGACGTCTTCGGAATGGCGGGCGGGTTCGACGGCCTTTGGCTCGACCAGGAACATGGAGGGATGACGGCCGAGCAGGTCCGACTGACGTCCGCGTTTGCCCGGGCCAATCGGATGGGAACGATCGTCCGTATGGCTCCGTCGGGATACGAGCAGGTGACGCAGAATCTCGAGGCGGGTGCCGACGGGGTGATGGCCGCCCGGATCGACTCGGCCGCCGAGGCAGAAGAATTCGTCGGGTGGTGCAAGTTCGCTCCACGCGGCAGCCGGGGGCTCAATAGCAGCGGGTTCGACGCACGCTACACCTTCATGCCGCTGGGCCAATTCACGACCGAGGCCAACCAGGAGAACTTCGTGGCCATTCAGATCGAAACGCTCGGGGCGCTCGACGACGTCGACGCGGTCGCGGCCATCGACGGTGTGGACATGTTGTTCCTCGGACCGGCCGATATGTCCCAGGCGTTGGGGCAAACGGGAAAGGTCGACCATCCAAGCGTTTGGGAAGCCATCGATCGTATCGCCGCCGCGTGCCGCAAGCACGGAAAGACCTGGGGAACCGTGCCGGCGGGGCCCGATTACGCACATCGGTGCATCGAGAAAGGTTGCCGAATGCTGACGCTCGGCAACGAAACGCTGGCCGTTCGACGCGGTGTCGAGGCGCTCAAAGAGTGGTACGCCGACTTCTTCTAACTCGATCCGCGAGCCACCGCCGGCCCCCGGTCTCGGCACTATTCGGACACTTCGAGGTCGAAGCCGAAGTGCGTTGCGGCGTTGCGGTAGCAGATGTCCTGTACCATCGAGCCGATCAAGTCCATCTCGCACGGCAGCAGGCCTTGCTCGATTTCGTTGCCCAGCAGATTGCAGAGGATGCGGCGGAAATACTCGTGTCTGGGATAGGAGAGGAACGAGC
>JAZFUB010000194.1:0-6458 GCA_036447015.1 Thermoguttaceae bacterium
ATTTTATTAGGCACTTGCGTTTTCGCGGCGGGCGTTGCCCGTCGTGTTACGTTCATATCAAAACCACGCCGGGCAAGCCCGGCCGCTAAACATGCTCACTACGCCACCCTACGCCCCCGCACCGCGGCCGTCAAGGAACCCTCGCCCCGGGGCGCGCACAAAAAAGCCCCAGCCTGGGATGACAGGCCGGGGCTTTTCGGCGATGAGTCCGGAAGGCGGCTGAGGCGTCGACCTCAACCGTTGGAATCGCAGGTAGGTTTTCGGACGATCGGACTCCGGTACCACTGAACAGTGGCGTTGGGTGAGATGTTGATCACTGTCGTGTCGATCATTGTCATTACGTTCAATGCAAGCCGTGTGCCGCTGGGCCGACGAATCGATCCACGGGCATTCACTGATCGTCGCAAGTGACTTTGTGCAAAAGGCTTAACGTCGTCGCATGAAGTGGCTGTCGGCAGAGCGTGTGCGGAAGGTCATGTTGCGTTTTGCCATGCACGGCCCCGCCGACGTTGCCGAAAATCAACTTCCCGAGTTCGACATCCGCCCGTTTAGCTGTCGCCGGTACGGCGACTTGGCCGGAAGTGTGTTCCAGCGTCAAGCCGCCGTACCGGCGGCAGCTAAACGGGCAGAAATCATACCCAGTGGGCGGTGAGCACTTCGTCGACGGCCCGTTGGACGGGCGCTTCGTCGGAAGACTCGGTGGCCGTGAAGAGACGCTCGAACTTGTAGATCCACACGATCTTGGCCGTATCGGGACCCAGGTCGATCTGCTCTCGGTCCTCCTTGTCGGAGTCCTTGTCGAGCAGCGCATCGTAGAGATACGCGGTGTCGAGGCCGTCGGCGTCGGCCCGCGCGTGGACCTGCTCGAAATACTTGGCCCGATTGTAGAAGCCCGGACCGCTCATCGCGGCCGCGGTACTCGATGCGTAGAAATTGTCGTCGCCGCCGGAGTCGAACATCTCGGCCGTATCGAGGCCGCCGGCCGTGGCGTAGGCATGGACCCCGTCGAACGCCTCGGCCCGAATCGAGAAGCCGCCTCCCGACAATTGGCCGAAATCGGGGGTCGCAAGGAACGTGTCGTCGCCGGGCGAGTCGAACAGTTTGGCGACGTCGATGCCGCCGGCCGTGGCATAGGCGCTGACGGCGGCAAACGATCGGGCTTCGTGATGGAACCCCTCGCCGCTGAAGCCGGCATACGTCGGCGTGGCAAGCAGTTCGTCATTGCCGGGCGAGTCGAACAGCAGGGCAACGTCCTCTCCGCCGTTGACGGACCGGGCTTCGACGTGTTCGAAAAACTTGGCCCGATTGTAGAACCCGTCGCCGTAGAGCGCACCGGCAGTCGGCGTGGCGTAGAACGTGTCGTCGCCGGTGGAATCGAGCAGTTCGGCCCGATCGTCACCGCCCGCCGTGGCATAGGCATGCACGCCTTCGAAGAACTTGGCCCGATTGTAGAATCCGTCGCCGTATAGTGCCGCCTCGGTCGGCGAGGCGAACAACAAATCGTCGTCGGCCGAATCGTAGAGTTTGGCAACGTCGACGCCGCCGGCAGTCGCGTAGGCATGCACGCCGTCGAAATTGCGAACGCGGTTGTAGAACCCGTCGCCTTTGATTCTGGCATAGGTCGGCATGGCCAGCAAGTCGTCGTCGCCGGGCGAATCGTACAGCTTGGCCACGTCGATTCCCTCGGAGGCGATCGTCTCGACGAGATCGAAATCGACGACCTTTAGCGAAAATCCGTCTCCGCTGAGATGGGCCATGCCGGGAAAGGCCGCCAACAGATCATCGCCGGCCGAGTCGTGCAACACGGCCTCGTCACGACCGCCGCCGCCGTGCAGCGTGATCGATTCGATCCGGGCCAACTGCAACTCGTATCCGGAGCCGGTCACCGTGCCGCCGCCGGGTCGCAGCGTGGCCGATTCATCGCCGTTGGTGCCGTTGATCGTGATCCGGTCTTCACCGCCGTGGCCATCCAAGTGCACCGTCGTCGTCGCGTCGAATTCGTACTGCAATCCGTCGATCAACACCAGATGCCTTGCGCCGGCGAATACGTCGAAGGAATCGTCCTGCTCCGTGCCATGAACGACAACTTCGGAACCGCCGGGCGTCATCTCGACCAGGTTGGCCAAGCGGAGATCCGTCTGAGCACTGGTGCCCGTGAGCTTCACGTAGTAGGTCGTTGCGGCGTCGACTTGGTAGTCGATCCGCTCCAGCGGGCCGCCGTACGACGCCGAGGCCAACTCCCGAAGGTTCGCGTCGTACAAGGTCATTTCCATTTGGGCCGCCCCGTCGACGGCCGTTGCTTCGGCAGTCAGCAATCCCCGGCGAGTCGTTTTGGCCCGATACCAGAGTTCACCGGCCGTGAGATCCAGGCCGTCGAGTTCGACGAGCGTAATCCGGCCCAAGTCGGTCGCCTCGGGTTGCTCGACGACCGCATCAGCAGGGCCGAATCTCGCGGCGAAGTCCAGCACGATCGAGAACTGGCTATCGGCGTCGGTCTCGAACGTGTCGAGCGTTGGAGAGTAGGTCACCACATCGATGCGGTTTTCGTCCGGCAAAAACTTGAACAACTGCAGGAACCCGTCGCCGCCGTTGGGGCGTGCCTGGTAGTTCGCAAGAACCTCGATCACCTTCAGCCCGGCCACATTCGTCGAGACCTGATGCACTTCGCCCAGATCGTGACCGCCGACCACCATGAAGATTTGCGAGTTGGGGCGAACGAGCTTCTCGAAGAGTTGCTCGCCCGAGTTGCCACCTTCGGTTCGCGTTTTCGTGTACCGCTCCGCCGGGTTGAACAGGTAGGCGTGTGTCGAAAGTATGACGGGCAGATCCGGATGCGCGTCGATCACCGACTGGGCCCACGCGATATCGGCGTCCAACGGTTCCCATTGCAGAGTCAGGTGCAAAAACTCGTAGTCGCCCGCACGGAACACCTGGTACTGATTGAACTGGTCGGCCGACGATCCACCGTACCAGCTTCGGCCCGCATAGCGATCCGCACCGAAGTTGCTGATGAACTGATCGGCGCTGCCGTGCTCGCTGATGACGTCGTAGTCGTGGTTACCCAGCGTCACCGAGTAGGGAACCAGTCCGTCGGGAGATGTTTCTAGATCGCCGTCGAGCAGGTCCATTGCCGCGTCGGCCCGAGCCCATTCGATCGCGTTCAGATCGGCACCTTCGCCGCCGTTCTGCACCACGTCGCCAACGTGTGTGACGAACACGATATTCTCGCTCGCCACGTGATCGGCGATCCACTGCGTCTGGTCCATGAACCGGTCGGGGAACGACTCGGCGTAACGTTGCGTGTCGGGCAGCACGGCGATCGTGAACGAATCGATGGGGTCGATGATCGCCTCGACGACCGACAGGTTGAAGATATCCGTGTTGTCCAGAACGCCGTTGACCGCGTCGGCGCCGTTTCCCCAGGCATAGACGGGCACGTTCGTGGCCGTATGCCCGTTTGTGCTCCAAGTCACCTCAGGTGCCTGGCCCGCCCCGTTGTCGGTCACGATGCTCATTCCGCCCGTTTCGTGATCGGCCGTCACGATCACCAATGTATCGGTACGTCCGGCCGCCCAAGCGAGCACGGTTTCGACGGTGTTGGCGAATTCGACCGTTTCGCGGACATTCCGCTCGATGTCGTTCCCATGGCCCGCATGGTCGATCCGGCCCCCTTCGACCATCAGGAAGAATCCGTCCGGATCGTCATCCAGTAGGTCGAGGGCCACGTCCGTCATCTGCGACAGATGTGGCAAGTTGCCCACTCCGTCGTATTCGAACGGCATGTGCGACGTGCCGAACTGTCCGGAGACATAGCTCCAGGTATCGGCATCCAACGCGAGCAGGCCGGCCGTATCGGTCACGACCGTGTAGCCGGCATCCATCGCCGCGTCGACACTCATGCCGAATCCTCCGCCGCCGAACAGGACGTTCGGCCGCGTCTGCGTCAGCAGGTCGACGGCAATCTCCTCGTAGTCGCCCCGGCTCTCGGCATGGGCTCCGAACGCAGCGGGCGTGGCGTGCGTGATTTGGGCCGTCGTCACCAGACCGGTCGCTTTGCCCCGGGCCTGGAGAATCTCCAGCGAGCTGGCCAGTTCGTCTCCATCGCCGGGAATGGCCGAGCCAATCGTGCCGTTATTGACCTTTTGGCCCGTGGCCATCGCCGTTCCCGAGGCGGCCGAGTCGGTAACGGCCGAGTTGGCTGAATAGGTCGTCATCTCGGCCTGGTACTCGGCGTGATCGAAGATGATGTCGCCGCCGAGAAACATCCGCGCGGCATCGACATGCTCGGGCCCCATCCCGTCGCCGATCATCACGATCACGTTCCGGGCGCTCGTCGCCTCCAGCCCCTGCCAACCGGTGGCGCTGAGCAGGGTCCGCGATTCCAACGGCTCGATGGCAAGCGTTCGCCTTGCCGCGTGCTTGCGACCGGGGCGACCCTTGGCCAACGATGGGAAGAGTGAGCGATACCGATAGCGCTGAAGAGTGTGTTTGGCTGTCACGGACGTCTCTCAGAGATGCGGATCTTGTGCCGGCCGGCGGGGAATCCCGCTAAGGCTCTATTCTAATTGGGGCGATCGTCCGATTGGCGGCAAAACCCCGGTCAAGAGAATAAATGCAAACGGCATGCCGCGTTGCACACCACCACGACCCTCCGTGCCAAGCGGGCCGGGAAGCGGCGAAAACCGTCAGGTTCGGTACGACACGACCCGTCGAGGCCGCAGCCGGGGTGCCATTAAAGAAACGCACGTTGCGAAAAGACAACATGCCGCCGCAGCACGGGCGTTCCGGAAAAACTTGGCAAACCCGACCGTTCGGGGGTTTGACGTCCGGGCCGTCTCGTTGTATCGTGGTGGCAGCTTTATTCTTGTGGAAGTTTGCCCGGGGGGCCCACGGCGGGTATCCCTGCTCTATCGCACACCTACAGGAGGATCGAACGATGCTGAGAATCTGGACCCTGATGCTGACCGCCGGCATGCTACTGGCTGCTTGCGGCTGCTCGGTCGAACAGACGACGACCGTGACCCAAGGCGACGGCGACGCGAAGGCCGTCGCGTTTGGAGTTGCCTGGTGCGAAAACGAAGATCCGGCCATTGCGGCCAAGACCGCGGTGACCGAGGCGATCGAGAAGCTGGGCTGCGATCCCAAGGGATTGATCTTCTACGAATACTATCCCAAGACCGTCACCGTAACCAACGATGCGGGCGACGAGGAAGAGAAGGAGATTCCCGACGCGGAGAAAGACAAGCTCGTGCTGCCGGCCATCCGCGGCGTGATCGATTCGATTCCGATGATCGGTTGCCGTGCCCGATCGCTGGTCAGCGGTGGAACGATGCTTCAGAACACCGTGGCCGTGATGGCCATCGGCGGCACGGACATTTCGTGCAAAGCGATCAAGACGGAACTGGTCGCCGACCGCAAGGCCGTCGGCGCGGCGATTGCCGAAGGGGTCAAGGACGTCGCCGACTTGAAGCTGATCATGGCCCTTTCGGAAATGAACCTGTCGTTCGACACGACGCCCGGCATCTCGGTCGAAGACTTCATCCGTGGCGCGTTGGACGTCGTCGGCAAGGACGTCACGCTCTTCGGCGGCAACTGCATGCCGAACGACTATCCCGACGACAAGGGCGGCGTGCAGTTTATCGACGACGAGGTGCTCGAAGGCCACGTGGTGGCCCTGGGGATCGGCGGGCCGATCGCCGTGCATGCCAACCACACCAACGAATTCGAGCTTTCCGAAAAGACCGTCGAGGTGACCAAGACCGACGACAAGTGGATCCTCGAACTCGACGGCCGGCCGACCGCTGAGGTCTATCGCGAGCTGCGCGGGATGAAGCCGGAAGATCCCTTCACCAGCGACTCGCAACATCCGATCGGCGTGATCGTCACCGAAGACGAGAGCAAGGTCTACCTGCGGATGGTCCTCGAAGAGAGGGCAGACGACGGCGCCCTGCGGTTCGTGGCGGCCGTGCCCGAGGGAACGAAAATCAAGATTCTCATCGGCGGGTTCGATGCCCAGGCGATTCTCGATTCGGCGGCCGAGGGGATCACCGAGTCGCTGAACAAGGCGGGCGACGCCGAACCGCTCGTGGCGATCCTCTCGGACTGCTGTGCCCGGGGTGGACGGCTCCGCGAGTTCCGCTCCGCCGGCGAATGCGAGATCAAGGACGCCATCCTGCCGGCGTTGGGCGACAAGGCCGGTTTTCCGATCTTCGGGTTCTATGCCTGGGGTGAATTGGGGCCGATCGCAGGCGAGTTCGGCGGGCTGACCTGCATGTACCAGCAGCACACGTTCGTTTCGGCCGTATTGACCGAAGAAGAGTAGCCGGCCGCAAGCACACACCCTACGCTTAGAACTCGTACAGGAATTACTTCCCGATTCAGTTCTTGGGTGTTGGCTTTGAGCAGTGAGCTTTGAGCTTTGAGCTTTGAGTCATGGGCTTTCCCACTGCTCATAGCTC
>JAZFUB010000195.1:0-3950 GCA_036447015.1 Thermoguttaceae bacterium
GTTCGGGCTGCAGGTCGGCTTCGACTATGTCTTTCGCAAGTGCAAGTGGAATTGGGGTTTCCACGGCAAGACCGGCCCGTACATCAATTTCGCCGATCAGATCAGCCGCATCGTGACCGACGCGGCAGGCGACGAACCCGCCGGCCCGGACCTCGACGTGCGACGTGTTGCCGACGCCGACGATGCCGCGCTGCTTGTCGAGGTGGGCGTCGAGGGTAGCTACAAGATTCGACCCAACATGAGCCTTCGCGCGTCCTACGACCTGATGTGGATGGTCGGCATGGCCCGGGCCGCCGACCAACTCGATTTCGACCTCGGTAATATCCCGCAACTGAACAATGACGCCACGATGTTCATCCACGGTCTCTCGCTGGGTGTCGAGTGTCTCTGGTAACTGGACGTCACAACGGGTAATTTGGCCGGATGACATTCGATGCGGTAGAATTTTCCGCTTGCGCGGTGCCTATCGACTGGTGAAGCCGGGGGGCGAGCGTGTGGCCTGCGGCAGAAGGAATGGCGGTCGGATTGGTCGATGTGGGCATAGACGACAAACCGCCCGGGGACTAAGCTAGAGGTTGTATGGATTTGTAGCATTCTTCGGGCACCGGCGGTGCGCGGCGGATCAAACCGATTCCCGACGCCGCGCCATGCGATTGAACCGCCCATTGAATATCCTGGGATCTTGTGCGTCGGGTCGACGTTTGCCGGCGTATTGCTCCCCCCCCAATGACCCCGCCGGGCCGATCAGCGCATGAGCCAGTCATTCTTTGCCCGCCGAAGCTTTCTGATCCTCATGATCGTGGCGTTTCTCTGCCCGTTCATCTCCATGGGATCGCGTCGGGCACTGCGCACCAACCGTAACGACGTCACGGACTGGTTGCCGCAGGATTTCCCCGAAACGGCCGTTCATAGCTGGTTTCAGAAGCATTTTCCCTTCGAGCAGTTCGTGCTGGCAAGTTGGGAAGGATGCACGTTGGACGATGATCGGTTGGGATTGCTTGCTCGAAAGCTGGTACCGCCGGAAGGTGCCGAGCGTCCCGACGGCAAGCCGCAATACTTCAAGAGCGTCATGACCGGCCGCAGCCTGGTCGACGATTTGATGGACCAATATGGGCTCTCCCAGGAAGCGGCCCTCAAGCGGCTCGAAGGATCGCTGATCGGCCCGGACCTGAACCAGACTTGCCTGATCGTCACGCTGAGCAAGGAGGCCGAGGGCAAGGCGTTGCGTCCGATGCTCGAGGAGATGCGGGAATTGGCCCGCCAGTGCCGCATCGAGCCTGCCAAAGCCGTGCCGCCCGAGGGACTGGTTGCCCGACTGGGACAGCAGATCAGCCGCTCGGCCAAGGAGTTGATTTTCGGTCGTGATCCGCCGGGTCCGGGAATCCGCCTGGGTGGGCCGCCGGTCGACAATGTGGCGATCGACATCGAAGGCGAGTATACGCTCTATCGCCTGGCCGGGCTGTCGAGTCTCGTCGGATTGACCATCTCGTGGCTCTGTTTTCGCAGCATCCGGTTGACGATGTTGATCTTCTCGACCGCCGTGCTTTCGACCGGCATCGGTATCGCGATCGTCTTCTTCAGCGGAGGGACGTATGACGCGATTCTGCTGTCGATGCCGTCGTTGGTCTACGTGTTGGCCATTTCCGGCTCGATCCATATCGTCAACTACTATCACGATGCCATTCGCGAGAACGGGCTCGACGGCGCGCCCGAGCGGGCCCTGAAACTCGGTTGGAAGCCTTGTGCGGTCGCCGCCGTGACCACGGCCGTGGGTCTCGGGTCGTTGTATGCCAGCCACGTGATCCCGATCGCCAAGTTCGGCGTCTATTCGGCGGCCGGCGTGTTGGCTACCTTGCCGATGTTGTTCCTCTTCCTGCCCGCCTGCTTGCAATTCTGGCCCTCGCGCGACTACGCTGCGAAGTTCGGCGGCAAGGGGGAGACGGTCGAATCCGAGACTCGGTCGATGCGCGCGTGGCAAGGCATCGGCCGGTTCGTCATCCGGCGCAACGGTCTGGTTGGAATCGGCTGCATGGTCGTGATGTTGGTTGCTGCGGTGCCGATCCTCACGATCTGGTTCCCGGCCGGCGGACTGCCTCGCATCAAGACGACCGTCAAGTTGATGAAGCTCTTCTCGGCCGACGCCGAGATCAGACATCACTATGCCTGGCTCGAAGATCAGATCGGACCGTTGGTCCCGATGGAGGTCATCGTTCGTTTCGACAACCGGAAGTGCGAGCTTTCGACGGTCCAGCGGATGCGATTGGTCAAACGGGTCGAGCGCGTCGTCGAGTCGCTCGCCGACGTCGGCGGGGCCCTCTCGGCGGCTACCTTCGCCCCGAGGATCCCCAAAAAATCGCAATGGCTCGAAGACTCCGTTCTGAACAAGCGGATCGAGAGGAGCCGCGGCGAATTCCACGACTACCTAACCATCGACCGAGATATTGCGGTTGTCGACGGGGCGGTTGCCGACGGGGACTCCACAGGTGACTCCAAGTGGCCGATCAACCGGTTCCTCGACTCCGAGCAACTCATCGAGCGGCTCGAGGCGGCGCAGGTGTTCACCTTGGCCGACGTCGAACAATACGGCAATCTCTCGCGGATCGACGGGATCGACGCCGAGACGGCTGTTGCCATCCTTGACGCTATCGAACAATGGCGGTCGGACCATCGCGACCCGACACTCGACGAACTGGCTGCCGTGGAAGGCTCCAAAATCACCCCCGAACTGGTCGAAAAACTCAAAGCCCGAAAGCTGAACACGCTGTTGGCTATCGAACAGTATGGTCACAAAAAGAAATCGGTTGCAGAGAATCTCTCCTCGATCGATCCGGCCGCCACGGTCGCTGCTGCCGTCGACAGGTGGCGAGTTTCCAATGGCGAAGAACTCTGGCGAGTCAGTGCAAGGGTCGAAGCGCTGGGCGACCTCGACTACGGACTGTTCGTCGACGACCTGAAGATGAAGGTCGAACCCTTACTGGCCGCCTACCGCGAGGGGCTTTTCGAAGATATGGAAGGTGTCGGGCACGTCAAAGGTGTCGACGCCACCTACACGGGCCTGGTTCCGTTGGTCTACAAGACGCAGCACGAATTGATGAGGGGCCTCTTCAAGAGCCTGGCCCTGGCTTTCGTGTTGATCGCGGCCGTGATGATCGTCGTTCTGAAGAGCCCTACGGCCGGGCTGTTGTCGATGGTCCCCAACCTCTTCCCGGTGGTCGTGATCTTCGGGGCGATGGGATGGATGGGGATCCTGATCGACATTGGGACGATGATGACCGCCAGCGTGGCCTTGGGCGTGGCCGTCGACGATACGATTCACTACCTGACCTGGTACCGCCGTGGGCTCGATGCGGGTCACGACCGCAAGGGGGCCGCCATGATGGCCTATCGGCGGTGCGCGACGGCCATGACGCAGACCACGTTGATCGGCGGACTCGGGTTGGCCGTCTTCGCCTTCAGTACCTTCACGCCCACGCAACGCTTCGGCATGCTGATGCTCACGCTGTTGTTCACCGCACTGTTCGGCGATCTGATCTTCCTTCCGGCCGTACTGACAGGCCCGATCGGCCGATTCTTCCGCGGCTCGGGCAAATCCTCCGGAGACAAGCCCCCCGCGCAGTCACCCGAGCAGCTACCCACGGAATCGGCCGACCCGGATTCCGATGTCCCGCAGTCCACGGCGTCGGCCAACCCCTCCGACGAGGAGTTCATTCGCATACCCCTGGCGGCGAACGATTCCGGCCAATCGCGTCCTCCTGATACGTCCCGACGCTCGACCCGGGCATCCTAGTGCTCCGTCAAGCTCAATGTTTCGGGCATGCTGGATTCGCAAGAATTCAGTCGTCGCCGCATTCCACTGAATTCTGGTTCATCCGGCGGAAGCGTATGTTTTCGTAACCCGTTTGGTAATCGGGATTTCCAAGCACAGACGGAAGTACCGGTGCCTCTCCTCT
>JAZFUB010000196.1:0-13362 GCA_036447015.1 Thermoguttaceae bacterium
TCCGAAAAGCCGGAATCCAAACCTCTTGCCCACCTAAACAGCTCTATGAAACCACCCTTAGGGGGTCATCGGTGGCTCGCTCAAATCACATGCCCTTCTATTATTATAGCTTTGCCGGAAACGGTGTGAAGTTGGTGTTTCACACACCACCACAGAAGGGTTTGTGCGCATGCTCCAGGCACGGAGCCTGTCTCCATCCTCGACGACGAATAGAATGCTGAGTATGACAGGTCGCATGGCAGTTCCATTTTGCGAAATCCCCGATCTGGAAGGCCTGCTTCGCGATCTGCTCAGACAGGTGCCTCGTGGTCGGGTGACGACCTATGGCCGCCTGGCCGACGCGTTGGGCAACCGGATCGCTGCTCGATGGGTCGGACATTTCGCCCTGCATCACGATCATTCGGCCGATTGCCCTTGCCATCGCACGGTTCGTGCCGATGGCCGGCTTGGGCAGTATATCGACGGCGACGAGCGGGCAAAGGCACGACGGCTGGCCGAAGACGGTGTCTCGACGAAGTGTTCGACGGTCGAACTGGCTCGATACCTGTTCGACGACTTCGTTTCCGACCGACCGTTGCAACGGCTGCGCGCGATTCAAGACGCGCTTCGGGCCAAGGTGTCGATCCGCCCACGCCGAAGGATTCCCAAGTTGGTCGGCGGCGTGGACGTCTCGTATCCCCGAGCGGGACATGGCACGGCCGCCTTCACACTGGTCGAAACGGAATCGGGCCGGCTGGTCTGGTCGACGACGGTACAACGCCGCGTTGCTTTCCCTTACATTTCCACGTATCTGACGTTCCGCGAGTTGCCGATTCTCTTGGAGTTGATCGACAAAGTTCGTACGGCCGGTCGCCTGCCGGAAGTGTTGCTCGTCGATGGCAGTGGGATTCTGCACCCGCGACACGCCGGCATCGCCGCCCACCTGGGCGTCGTCGCCTCGTTGCCGACGGTTGGCGTGACCAAAAAGCTTCTCTGTGGTCAGGTCGAGATCGAAGGGATGCAACCGTCCGAGTCGCGGCCCGTCGTGTATGAAGACCGTCTGCTCGGCATGGCATTGCGGCCAACGTCGGGAAGCCGGCGCCCGATCTTCATTTCACCGGGCCATCGTGTCGACCTGATGTTTTCCGAGCGACTGGTGCGCAGCGTCCTGACAGGTCGTCGGCTACCCGAGCCGCTCTACTGGGCCGACCGGCTCAGCCGCCAAGCAAGTTAGGACGTCCGTGCCAAACGAAAAGTACACGCCCACCCCGGGTGGCAGCGATGATTTTGCGGAGATCGCCTTGCCACTTTTGCAACTCATTCGCAAAATCGTCGGTGTCGCGCAGCGACCGGAGGGTTGCATCCCTTGCCGGGCGAACGGATAATGCCCGAATGTCCAAACGTCAGGCACTTGACCCCGGTTCGGGCGAATCCCGTGCGACAAGTCCTCCGGTGGCGTTGAAGTTCGGCCCGATACGATCAGCAGGGCAAGTCGGAGGGCGTGCCGCGAGGAGGGGTCTTTTCGAGTCAAGAGATCATCCTGTTGCTACACGACCCCGACGATTTTGCGAACGAGTTGAAAAAGTGGCAAAGCGATCTCCGCAAAGATCATCGGGGCCACCCGCGGTGCGTTTCGCCGGTCCCACCGGTCGCCGCCGGTGGGCTTGGTTGTCCCGTTGACGTTGCCTTTTTTTCAACGCCTCTTGAATCAAAACTGTCAGCGGGCTTTTAGCGCTTCCATCACGCGTTCGGTAATCGTCTGGATCAGGGCTTCCTGATCCATTGTCGGCGTGGACGCCGCGCTGCTCGGGGTAGCATTGGTGCCGTTGGCGCCTCCTCTGGCATAGCTGGGCGGATCGAACGCTTTGTGTTCCACGCCCGTTTCCTTCCAGCTATCGCGGAAGACGTCGTTGGCGCAGATGTCGCAGTTCTCGATGTCGGCCCGGGGATCGGTGTAGCCCCATTTCTGCTTCAGTTGCAATAGCGCGTTGGCTTCCGGCTCGGTGAAGTAGTTGACCCGGCCGAGACTCTTCGACAGCATCAGGATCCGGCAGTAGGCGTCGAGGACTTCGGTCCACCAGTAGGCCCGTTCGACCGTTTCGCCGTAGCTGACCACACCATGGTTGGCCAAGATGATGATGCTGGCCTTATGGACGAACCGCAGTATCGTGTCGGCGAATTCCTTGCCGCCGGGAATCGCATAGGGGGCGATCGGCACGTCGCCGATGAAGATTTCCGACTCCGGCATCACACATTGCGGCACCGGCTCGCGGGCAATGCCGAAGGCCGTGGCGTGTGGCGGATGGCAGTGGACGACCGACTTGATTTCGGGCCGTTCCTTCATGATCGCCAGATGGAGCATGACCTCGCTGGTCCGCTTACGATGGCCGGAAAGCTGGTTGCCCTCCATGTCGACCACGCACAGATCGTCCGGCTTCATGTAGCCCTTGTTGATCATCGTCGGCGTGCAGATGACCTCGTTTTCGCTGATGCGATAACTGATGTTGCCGTCGTTGGCGGCGGCGAAACCTTTCTTGTAGATTCGGTCGCCGATGTCGCAGATTTCCAGGCGAATCTTGTGTGCGTTGATCATCGTTGGTTCTCTTCGGGTTATAGTTGGTTCGTGATTGGTAATTGATTATTGGTCGAAATCGGGCATCTCGAAATCAAGCGTATCGAGGATGGCCGCATTGTAGGCGTCGATCGGTTTCACCTCGGGATAGAACGGCATGGCGGCCTCGCGACCTTCGCTCAGGGCAATACGGCAGCCGATGCCGGCCCCCAGCTGGTCGAACACGGCGATTTCGCCAACCGATTCGTCGGACCGGCCCGATAGGTTATCCCAGGTCAACGGCACGACGAGTTTCAGGCTCGCGCCCGCGAAACTCGGATGGCACCGGTTGAGCGTGACCGTGCCGATGACTTCGCCGATTCGCATGAGGGTGTCTCCGTTTCTTATCTCAATAGATGTAGGGTGCGTCTGGACGCACCATTTCGACATCAAGCGTTCAGTCGTCGATGGTGCGTCCAGACGCACCCTACATCTGCCACGGAAGTCCAATAAAGGGGACAGGCACCGGGCAATAAGCCGTTTTCTTAGTGGTTCATGTAAACTGGCCCGGAGCCAGTCCCCTTTATTGGACTCCACTTATCCCAAACGTTCCTGAAACACGGCAGGGCACGTGTGCTCCTCGCCGCGACAGAAATCGGTAACGATTCGTTTCAACGGAAGCGCTCCCACGGCCGTCGGATCGATCACCAGGAGGTTGGCACCGACCGAGACCGTGGCGTCGGCAATCGTCGCCGCGTCCGTCCCCGAGACGGCCCGAACGCCCGAGTGCCGATTGGCCAGACACAACGCGGCGGCCGGGTGTCGGGTCAACAGCAGCCCCAGGCTACTTGAATGTAGCATTTTGTCGGCCAACAGGTCGGTTGATTCGATCAGGCAGTCGGACGCGTGCGGCTCGACGTCGATCGCCTCAGACCGCAAGGCTTCGACCAGTGCGGCCGGGTCATACCGTTTTCCGGCAGTCACCAGGACCAACCGTGCCACGGCCGATGGTTCATCCAACTTCGACCCTTCATGCGCCAAGGCGACGTTCCGGCGATAAAGCTCGTCACGGACCGACGGGGTGACCACTGCTTGCGGCGGCACGACCACGCGTTGAACTCCCGAAAGCCGCCCTTCCAATGCCGATAGCGTTACGACGGAACAACTCAGCACCAAGTCATGGCCGACGGCCGCCGCCTCGGTGCCGTTCGCTCCCGGCGCATGGCCGAGCCGCGCGAGCACCTCGCGTACGATCCGATCGATGTCCACCGCCTGCTGCATCATTGGTCAGGAATCCCCAGCACCGACCAGCGCACGGGCGAGCTCTTGCTCCCAAGCAGGTCTCGCGTTCCGATTCCGTCGCTGGTGATCATCACTGTCTCGCCTCTGCCGGCCCCAAGATTATCGACGACCAGAATCGGGTCGCCCTCAACGGTCCGACCGTCGGCCTGCAACGCCATCACCAACAACAGCTTGGCACCTTCCATCGAAGGATGCTTCACCGTTGCCGTAGCACTACCAACAACCCGACCTAAGTACATGTCTATTTCCCGTAGGGTGTGTGCTTGCACGCACGCGTAACTGTTGTCCACTTCAGCGCGGAGCAAGCTCCGCGGCTAACAAAACTACTTCCCAAGAATCCGCAAGTTATCAATCATCGAACACCGTCGCTCGCGGGTGAACGTCAGCGGCGTCGTCACTCCTTCGCCGGTCGGCGTGGCGATCGAGAACGACAGATAGCCTTCGCCGCCGAGCCCCAGCCCCGCCATGCTCGGGCCGTTCTTGATGAACAGCGTCGTATCCATCCGCTTGCCCATCTTGGTCATGTTGGTCACATGGTGCGAGTGGATGATGGCCGTATGTCGGAAGCCGTGTTCGCTGCGATGGGCCATGTCGATCGCATGGTCGACGTCCCGGGCACGCACGAACGGAACGAAGGGCATCATCTGCTCGACCGGCACGAACGGGTTCGACTCGTCCGTCTCGCCGAAGAGCAACTCCGTCTCTGCCGGCACGTTTTTGCCGATACCCCGGGCCAAGACGGCCGCATCCTTGCCGAGGAAATCACGGCCGGGGACCAAATGGCGGTCGTCGCCTTCGCCCACCGCATCGAGCGCGACGTGAGTCAAAGCATCGACTTCGCTCGCATCGAGTCGCAGGGCTCCGGCCCGATCCATGGCGGCCATCATCGGATCGAAAACCTTCTCGACGACGAAAACCTGCTTCTCGGCGATGCACAGAAGGTTGTTGTCGTAGGCGGCCCCTTGGATGATCGACCGGGCCGCTCGGTCCAGGTCGGCCGTTTCGTCGACCACAACCGGCGGATTGCCCGGGCCGGCCACGATCGCGCGTTTGGCTTGCCGCATGGCCACCCGAGCAACGGCCGGACCACCGGTGACGCAGAGCAGCGCGATGTCGCGATGCTTGAAGATGGCCGCGGCCGTCTCCAGCGTCGGCTCGGTGATCACGCAGATCAGGTTGTCGATACCCAGGTCGCGATAGATGGCTTCGTTGAAGCGGCGAACACCCTCGGCCGCCACGCGTCGACCGCCCGGATGCGGATTCACCACCAGCGTGTTGCCGCCGGCGATCATGCTCACCGCATTGCCCGTGATCGTCGGCAGCGAGTGGGTCACCGGTGTAATCGCGCCGATCGGGCCGAACGGGGCATGTTCGATGACGGCCAGCCCATGGTCGCCGCTGAAGACTTCGCTACGAAGGAACTCCACGCCGGGCGAGCGTTGGCCGAGCGTTTTGAGTTTTTCGATCTTGTGCTGAAGCCGCCCGATCTTGGTCTCTTCCATCTCCATCGTGCCCAGCTCGACGCACTGGTCGATCGAGATCCGCCGGATATGGTCGACGATCCGCTTGCGATCTTCGATCGTCCGCTCGGAGAGCCGGTCGAACGCCTCGTTGGCAGCGGCCACGGCCTCGTCGACACAGGTAAACAGGCCATGCCGGCCCTGGTAACCGCCGCCGACGGGCGTGCCCATCGCGGCAGCCGCACCATTGGTGCCCAGGCGGCCGATGACTTGTTGAACAACGTTGCGGATCAGAGTTTCGTCAACTTGCATGATGGTATATCTTCTGCTGCTGTATCAAGGCCCGTAAATAGAAAAGGCCCGTGAATGGAATGTGAGGAGATTACTCTTTCGTCTGGAACACACACTGCTGGTCGACGTGCACCGTGTCGACGATGCCGATGATGACCGTGTCGATCGGCAGGTTCTTCGTTTCGGGGGTCAGTCGGGCGCTGGAGCCTTGCGTAATCAGGACGAACTCGCCTTCGCCCGCCCCGACCGTGTCGACCGCCACCAGCGAACGCCCGCTGCCGACCATCTTGTCGCGTGTTTGTGCGTCGAGTTGATAGGGTTCGACAATCAGCATCTTATGGCCGACCATCGAGTCGACTTTCTGCGTGGCGACCAACGATCCGGTAACTTTGGCGACGAACATAACGCTAGCCCTCCATCAACTGCTTGGCCTGCCGGGCGACGATGATTTCTTCGTTGGTGGGAACGACCCAGATCTGCACGCGGCTGTCCTGTGCACTGATCTTGGCTTCGTCCTCGGCCGCTTCGTTGGCCGACGGGTCGAGCACGATGCCCAACTGCTCGAGGTCACGGCAGACCATCGTGCGAAACGCCGCTCGGTGTTCGCCGATGCCTCCGGTAAAGACAATCACGTCGGCACCGCCCAGTTCGACCAGGTAGGCCCCCAGGTAATGCCGCACGCTCCCGGCATAGACGTCCAGAGCCAACCGGGCCCGGGCGTTGCCGTCCTCGGCCGCTTGCATGATGTCGCGAATGTCGCCGCCGACGCCGCCGAGCCCCGACAGTCCGCTCTGGGAAGCCAGCGTGTCGAGCACCTCCTGGAGCGACTTGCCGGTCCGCCCCATAATGACGGGCAATGCGAACGGGTCGAAATCGCCCACGCGGTTGTTCTGCGGCAGACCGCTCTGCGCGCTGAAGCCCATGCTCGTGGCCACGCTCTGACCGCCCTGGATCGCACACAACGAACTCGATCCGCCCAGATGGCACGAAATGATCCGCAAATCGTCCCGGCCGAGCAGTTCGGCCGTTCGGGTGGCGATGTAGCGATGGCTCGCCCCGTGGAACCCCCATCGCCGGATCAACGCCTCGTCGGCCCACTCGTAGGGTACGGCATAGTAGCGATTGCGATCGGGAATGGTGCGATGGAAATCGGTCTCGAAGGCCGCGACCAACGGGATCTCCGGCAGTTGCTCGCCCAGTTGCCGCATCGCCGCGATATACGGCGGGTTGTGGGCCGGCGCGACCGGGTTCATCTCTTCCATGGCGGCCAACACTTCGGGCGTAACTCGCTGCACTCCCGTCACCGAACCGCCGTGGACCGCCTTGAAGCCGATCGCCGCCACTTCCGATGCCTCTCGCAGACAGCCGGATTGCGGATCGGTCAACTGGGCAAGGCACTGGCGAACGGCCTCGGCATGGTCGGGCACGTGAACCGTCTGTTCGCTGCGACGATCGCCCACCTCGACGAAACAACGGCTCTCGGGCGAACCGATACGCTCGATGCCGCCGCGCGCAAGTTGACTTTCGTCGGTCATGTCCAACAGCCGATACTTGAAGCTCGTCGAACCGAGGTTGGCTACGAGGATCTTCATGGGAGAGCCTTCCGTGTGGGCGGAAATCCAGTTATTGACCGAGCGTACACTACGACAAATACGCGTCGATCACGCCGTCGGCGGGCCGGGCGATGATGTGGCTGGCGACCAGTTCGCCGACCTGCGAAGCGGCGTTCGCACCGGCTTCGACGGCTGCGCGAACGCTGCCCACGTCGCCGCGAACGACGGTCGTCACCAGTCCGCCACCGATCTGAATGCGTTTGGCGATCTGCACGTTGGCGGCCTTGGCCATGGCGTCGGTCGCTTCGACCAGTGCCACGAGCCCCTTGGTTTCAAGCAATCCTATGGCGTCTTGCATGATTCGTTTTCCTCGATTTCGTGTGATGGTTCTTGATGGAAAGTCGTGTCGTGTTACTTGGTCGAGCGTTTTGCCCTGACGGCCTCGGGCAAGATGACTCCCAGGTCGTCGTGCGGCCGCGGAATGACCTGGACGCTGACGATTTCGCCGATGCGGCTACCGGCTGCGGCGCCGGCGTCGGTCGCGGCCTTGACGGCAGCCACGTCGCCGGTCACGAACACGCTAACCAGCCCGCTGCCGACCTTGTCCCAGCCGAGAAACTCGACGTTGGCGGCCTTCATCATCGCGTCGCTGGCTTCGACCAGGGTAACGAACCCTTTGGCCTCGATCATGCCCAGCGCTTCCATTGCTTTTGCCATGGTACTATTCTCCCAGTGTGAGAAACTCCGGTGGTGAAACGATTGTTAAGAACTCGTACAGGAATAACTTCCCGATTCAGTTCTTGGGTGTTGGCTTTGAGCAGTGAGCTTTGAGCTTTGAGTCATGGGCTTTCCCACTGCTCATAGCCAAATAGGGAAGTAATTCCTGTACGAGTTCTAAGTAAGGTACATGGTGCGTCCAGACGCACCCTACGGTTTGATTAGTTCGACTCCCGTTGCTTTGTCGATTCCGCACGCGTTGCCCTCGTCGGTGTCGAGATGCACTTCGAGTTTGATCTTCTCGCCGACTCGCACCAACACGTCTTCGAAAAGCGTCGTGCAGTCGGAAGTCACGCGCAGATTCATGCGGCCGCCGTCCGCAACGCCATAGTGCCGGGCATCCGACGGGCCCATGTGGACGTGGCGTTCGGCGCGGATGACGCCTTCGGACAAATCGACGACGCCTTTCGGTCCGACCAAGACACAGCCGGGTGTGCCGTCGATACGGCCGCTTTGACGTACCGGCAAGTCGATGCCGAGCGAAATCCCGTCGGTGTACGCCAGTTCGACCTGGCTTCTTGGCCGTGTGGGACCCAACACGCGAACCGAGGGCAACATGCGCTTCCTCGGCCCGACGACCATCACCGTCTCATTGGCCGCAAAGAATCCGTCCTGATGCAAGTCCTTCATGACGGTCAGTTTGTGGCCCGTGCCGAAGAGAGTTTCAACGTGCTCGTCGGTCAGATGAACATGGCGAGCCGAGACGCTCACGACCAACTCCGGCCTGCCGGCGGTGCCGCCCCCGGCAATCACCAACTCGCGGACGATCTGTTCGATCAGGTTTCGATCAATGCCGTTCGGGTCGATCGACGGTGCAATGCTCATAGGGTGGTTCCTGCGATTACTCGTTCTCCGTCGGGTTGGCCAGCAACAGTTGCACGCCGGCCGCTATCACTTTGCTCTGCCAGTCTTTGCCGATTCGGTTGTCGACGACCAGGTGGTCGACCTCGTCCAAGGCACAGAGATGGGCAAGGCTTTGGCGCCCGAACTTCGAACTGTCGGCCACGACGATCACTTCGTCGGCCGCTCGCATCATGGCCTTTTCCGTCCCAACCAGCAGCAGATTATTATTAAAAAACCCCTCGTCGTTGATTCCCGCGACGCTGAGGATCGTTTTGCGAACGCGAACCGTCCGCAGCATCTCGTCGGCATACGGCCCCTGGGCAACGCCGGTCCTTGGGCAAATGTTTCCGCCGATCAGGACCAGGTCGCTGCTGGAATCCGACGCGAACAGGCTGGCGACCGACAGTGCGGTGGTGACCACGTGCACGGGCCGCCCGACCAACAGTTGGGCCACCTCGTAGGTCGTACTGCCGCCGTCCAACAGGATCGTATCGCCGTCTTCGATCAGGTCGACCGCCTTGCCGGCAATGGCCTTCTTCTGATCCCATCGGGCCACCTGTCGTGCGTCGAAGTGCGGCAACTTGGGCGAACTCCCGGCATAGAGCACTCCGCCGTGAATCCGCCGAGTCACGCCCGCCTCTTCCAAATGCTCCAAGTCGCGGCGCACGGTCGATTCGGAGACGTCGAAATGCTTCGTCAGGTCTTCCAGCGACGCGAACCGCCGCTGACGAACGTATTCCAACAAGTGAGTTCGACGTTCATTCGCCAACATGAGACCTATCCAACGATCGACCGAGGTACTGCGCAAGTGCGATTATCGTTCAATTCGTGAAAGAAAGCAACCAGATGTCGTCGGTTAAGTGACTGGTTTCTGTCAGTTTCTGACATAATTCTGTCCAGCTACTGAAAGAGATGGTCGCAACTGCAATGACGGTAATGGGTTGCGTTGATATAGCCACACATCGCCGTGCCGGCGACGGCTAAACGGTGGATGGTCACTCTGGGGTAACTAGTGCCCTTCTTCCGTCTAGGGTGACTCGGCCGGTGGCGATCAGTTGCAGGGCGGCCGGATAGGCCTCGCATTCGGCCTCGAACACCCTGGCGGCCAGCGTGAGGGGCGTGTCGTCGTCGAGCACCGGCACGGCCCTTTGCAGGATCACCGGGCCGTGGTCGTACTGGTTGTCGACGAAGTGGACCGTGCATCCGCTGAGTTTGGCACCATACTCCAACACGGCCTCATGCACATGGTGGCCGTACATGCCCTCGCCGCAGAACGCGGGAATCAGCGCCGGATGGATGTTGGTCACCCGATTCGTGAAATCGTCGGGGATGGTGATTCGCTTGAGAAATCCGCCGAGCACGACCAACTCGGCACCAACGTCGCGACACCGTCGAAAGATCGCCTTGCTAAACGCATCCTGCGAATCGAAGTTGTTGTGCGGGACGACCTCGAAAGGAATGCCCGCCTCGTCGGCAAACCGCCTGCCGCCCGCCTCGGGGTTGTTGGTGATGACCAGAGCGACAGCGGCGTTTAGCTGCCCGGCATTGATGTGCGTGAGAAGGTTTTGCAGCGTCGTTCCACCGCCGGAGATCAGTACGGCGATGCGAAGGGGTTTTTCCGAGGCGATGTCCATATCCGTGTTTTCCCATGATGTGCGATCAGCCTGACGCAACCTTCACGTACAGCGTTAATTCACTTCCCGCTACTTTCAACTCGACTGGCTCGGCGTCGGGGACGATCGTTGTGCCCAGTTCGATGGCCAATGTCTCGCCGCGGATGTAGTCTGCAAACTGCTCGACGGCGGTCCTGATTTCTTTGGAGTCGGTAACCAGGCCTACGGCGATGCGATCGGTGTACTCGCAATCGAGTTCCTTGCGGCGGTCTTGGATCGCGCGGACGACTTCCCGGGCGAGGCCTTCGGCGATTAGCTCGTCGGTCAGTTCGGTCGACAGCACCACGACGCATGCGTGTCCCTGAGCGGCGGCCCAGCCTTCTTTGGCTTGTAATCGCACTTGAATTTCGTCATTGTCGAGCGTGACCGGGCCGTCGGGTAGTTCGAGCGTCAACTGGCCCTGTGCTTCCAGTTCGGCCAACAGCTTGCCGCCGTCGGCCTGAGCGAGGCATTTTCGCAGTGCTGGTAGCCGTTTGCCGAGCTTCGGGCCGAGTTTTTTCATGTCGGGCAGGACCGTGTACTGGATGTACCGGTCGGCCTTGTCCGTGTACTCGACTTTCTTGACGTTCAACTCATCGCAGACCAGGTCCGCGTGATCTTCGAGCCAGCCGCGATGCGTGTCGTCGGCCAGGATTACCTCGACCAACGAGAGCGGTTGGCGAACTTTTAGTTTGGCGCCCATTCGGGCACTTCGCCCCAGCGAGACGATTTCGCGAACCAGTGTCATCTGCTGGGAAAGTGTCTCGTCGACGATCTGGGCGTCGCCCGTCGGATAGTCGCACAGGTGGACGCTTTCGGTCGCCTTGCCGTCGAACGCGGCGGTGGCCAGATTCTGCCAGAATTCTTCGGCCAGGAACGGAACGAACGGGGCGATCAGCTTGCTCGTGGTCACCAGGCATTCGTAGAGCGTCCAGTACGCGTCGGACTTGTCGGCCGTCGGTTCGCTGCTCCAGAATCGATCGCGGCTGCGGCGGACGTACCAGTTGCTCAGCGCGTCGGTGAACTCGGTCAGTCGGGCACAGGCCCCGTAGTTGTCGTACGCGTCCATCCGCTCGGTCACCGCGGCGGCCGTGCGGCTCAGTTCGCTGAGCATCCAACGGTCGAGTTCGCCCCGCTGTGCGATCGGGCGGTAGCCGTCGCTTTTGCCGGCAGCGGTGGCCAAGACGTCGGACGTTAGCTGTCCTGCTTCGCCCGTGATCTGCCCAGCCGGGTCGAAGCCGTCGATATTCGCGTAGATGACGAAGAAACTGTAGACGTTCCACAGCGTCAGGAGGAACTCGGGAATCGATTCTTTGATCGCCCGTTCGCTGTAGCGGATCGACGTCCAGGGCGGCTGGTTGGCGAAGAAATACCATCGCAGGGCATCGGCGCCGAAGCGGTTGAAGATTTCGTTGGGCGCGAGGTAATTCCGTTTGCTCTTCGACATCTTGGCGCCGTCTTCGCCCAGCATCAGCCCCAGCACGATGCAATTGCGGTACGGGTGCGGATACTCGACTGGCGGCGTGTCGGCTTCGGTCTCGGGATCTTTCTCGCCGTCGCTGAACAAGAGCGTGCTGATGGCCAACAGGCTGTAGAACCAGCCGCGGGTCTGATCGAGTGCCTCGCTGATGAAGTCGGCGGGAAACTGGGTTTTGAACCGCTCGGCCGAGCCTTCGGTGTGCGGGTAGCCCCACTGGGCGAACGGCATGGCCCCGGAATCGAACCAGCAGTCGATCACTTCGGTGACGCGGCGCATCCGCTTGCCCGGCGCCTTGGGCGAGTCGTAGGTGATCGCGTCGATGTACGGTTTGTGGACCTTCAGGTCGTCGGGCAAGTGGGGTTTTTCCTGCTTGGCCTTCTCCCACACTTCCATGCCCGTGACGCCCGGCTTGGCCAGCAGTTCGTCGTAGGCGGCGACGGCCTCCATGTGGCCCGTCTTCTCGCAAACCCAGATCGGTAGCGGGGTACCCCAATAGCGTTCGCGCGAGAGGGCCCAATCGACGTTGCTTTCCAGGAAGTTGCCGAACCGGCCGTCGCGGATATGCTCGGGCATCCAGTTGATCCGGCTGTTGTTGGCGAGCATCTTTTCCTTGAACTTGGTTGTGCGGATGAACCAACCTAGACGGGGATACTGAATCAGCGGATCTTCTTCCGCCCGCCAACAGAACGGGTAGTCGTGCAGGTATTGGTCGAGGTGGAACAACAGACCTTCTTTTCGCAACTCGCGTGATAGGTCTTTGTCGGCCTCCTTGACCCAACGGCCTTCGTAGTCGGGCGCTTCGGCGGTGAATTTTCCGTCGGGCCCGACGGCGTTGATTAGCTCGGGACCTTGACCGTCGACGAATCGGTCCTGCTCGGCCCGCAGGATGTCGTAGTCGACCTCGCCGAAGGCGGGCGCCTGGTGGACGATGCCCGTGCCGGTGTCGGTCGTCACGAAATCGGCCGCCACGACGCGCCATGCTATCGGTTGGGTGGAACCGTCCTTCAGTTTGCCTTGCGCCTGGCCCTGAGTCTTGTAGTAGTAATCGAACGGCGGTACGTAACGATTCCCGATCAGTTGCTTGCCCGAGAGGGTCGACTCGACCGTCAACTCCTTCTTGCTCTTCTTGGCAATCTCCTCGACCAGTGCCGAGGCCATGACAAGTTTGCGCGACTCGCCTTCGACGGCGACGACCGAATACTCCAACTCGGGTTTGACGGCCGCGAACTGGTTGCTCGGCAGCGTCCAGGGCGTGGTGGTCCAGACCAGCAGGTCGGTTTCGTCTTTGTCGATCAATGGAAACCGCACGTAAGCGCTCGGGTCGGCCACTTCGCGGTATCCCTGGCCCACTTCGCCGGCGCTTAGGGCCGTGCCGCCTTGGGCCCACCACCAGACGATCTTATGGCCCTGGTAGAGCAGCCCCCGGTCGAAGAGCGTCTTCAGCGCCCACCAGACGCTTTCGACGTAGCTCTGG
>JAZFUB010000197.1:0-9090 GCA_036447015.1 Thermoguttaceae bacterium
CAAGAAACTCCGGGAGAGATGAAGGTTTCGGATACACGAGTGCGTCCCAAAAAAAAGTTCGGAAGAGTGAATTCAGCGTGCCGGCATCATGAGTTACGACCAACTAGCTGACAGATTGTCAGCCATGCTTCTTTAGTCCACGCACCGATGGTCTTCGCCGCCTGTCTCTTCGACATGCTTTGAAATCTCGATCGGGACCATCGAAGCCTCAGGGGCCCCCCGGCGTTCGTCAGGATTGAACCGTCGGAGGGGGCATCGCGCCGATCAGGTACTAATTGACTCGGCTCCACCTCGCAACTGATTTTCGATGTTAAGATAGGCAGTCTACCGACTCGCCTGGTAACTGACAGTTCGTCATGCACCCGGCGGCTCGATTTCTCCCGAACATACCCCCAAATGAGTCAAACGCGGAAAAGTGCCACGTAGCTCACGATTCAGGACGAGATAGCCCCAGGGCGCCCCAAAACACCTTTTCGGACTGCGGCGCGCAGAAACGCGGCCCTACACAGCATTCCAGGCCTCAGAAGGCGAATCCTGACACAAGTTGTCTTCCATCCGCTGAAGGCCATCCGGAGGGATCGCCAAAGATACCAACATCCACGACGTGCAACTCGAATGTCCGAATGCACACCACTGCCCACTTGCCACCGGCATGCCGCCCCTGCCGGAGCGGTGACGGCTAACCGCGTTTGGCTTGGCGCCGGGCCGTCTTCTTCTTGACGCTCTTCTCACGACGCGTCTTTCTCTTCACACTACGCAACACCCCCTCGTCGAGCAGTGCCCCGGCAGCGTGGCCGCAGATCTTCATCCGGAGCTCTGGTTTGCCATGGGCTGCGACCCAGAGAACCACCGATTCCAACGAACGGAGGTCCAGCCGCTGTCGGCCCGGCTTTGGCTTGCCGCCGGCCTGATGGAGTGAGTTGATTGACAGATCGGTCAGTTTGTGCACCAACTCATAGGTGAGTGGGGGCCCGGTGAATCTAACGGCCATGGCAACGGCTCCTGGCGACTGAGT
The DNA here is from genome assembly GCA_036447015.1 of Thermoguttaceae bacterium. Lineage (GTDB taxonomy): Bacteria > Planctomycetota > Planctomycetia > Pirellulales > Thermoguttaceae > JAZFUB01. The sequence continues at coordinate 1,016 of JAZFUB010000197.1, forward strand.
ATTGTGCCTGCATTCGAGATTCTAGGGTGGCCACGGAGTCCCGTCAAGCCGACCGCTGACAGGATGTCAGTCCAAGATTGTCCCCAACCAGCCCGCTTTGCTGCTTGTTGGGTCGCGGCGCGAGAAAGTTGGCAAACGCCTCAGGGGCCCCCGGCGTATCTCAGACTTGAACCACGCGAGGGGGCATCGCGCCGATCGGGTACCAATTGGCCCGGCTCTACCTCGCAAACGATCTTCGATGTCAAGATAGGCAATCTACCGAATCGCCCGGTAACTGACGGCACATCACGTGTCAGTAGCTTCGATTTCGGCGCACGAAGACATCCTCGCCGACCACTCGACCGACACCAGCGAAATCGGCCGAAATGCCACACCAGGAATCTTGCCTATCTCTACATTGTTGAGAAGGCTCCTGGCAGTTCCGTACGCGCGATCCTAGTGGACGCCGGTAAGGGCTATCCACTTGAGTCCACCACATACAACATATAGTATGTGCGATCATGGAGGACTATCCGAAAACGATCCTGGAACTGGAGCAATGGTTCGCTACGGGGGAGCAATGTCGAGAGTATCTCTGTCAGTTGCGATGGCCTGACGGATTTGTTTGCCCCAACTGTGAAGGCAGGGAAGCTTGGGCGGCTTCACGGGGCCGCTTCATCTGTCGGACGTGCCGACGCCAAACGTCCGTAACCGCTGGCACCGTCTTCCAGGCCGGCGATGCACTGATCTTCGCGAACGACCTTGCGTGGGCCGCCGTCGAAACCTGTTGACCAGTCTTGGGGCTTGGCGATCTGGGCGAACTTGTCGAGTGTTCCGAGTGCCTGAGCCCGATCGTAGATCAGCTGCCATCCGCATTCTAGATCGGCATTGACTTCGCACTTGCCTTCGCGAGAACCGCCGCATGGACCGTTGAAGAGCCGCTTGGCACAGCGGGTGATCGGGCAGATGCCTGCGAATTCGCCGAGTCGGCAGTTGCCGCAGCCGGCGCACTTCTCAGTCCAAACGCCCTGCGATTCGAGGATGCCGATGAATTGGGTGTTTAGGCCCGGGTAGACCGACGTGTTGGGGAAACGTTCGGCCAAGGCCTGAACTCCGGCACCGCAACCGAGCGAACAGACGGCGTCGTAATCGCCGATCCGCGGGGCTAATGCGTCGATAAACGCATCCTCGCATTGGCGTTCGATCGTGCATTCGTCGACCACGACGTTGCCGCGGCCGATCAGTTTCAATGCCATCCGCAGCGCCGAGCCGAGGATGCCCGTCTCGCGTTCTCCGCCGGCAAGGCAGACGGTCACGCAGGTTCCACAGCCGGTCAAGAGGACCCGATCGTGGTCCTTGATCAAATCGCGAATTTCCGCCACATTCTTACGATCGGCAACAATCATTCCGCTTCTCCTGGATAGCAACTTCGGCCTGTTGGGCCATTTCTCGGACGTTCTCTTCCACGGTCGCCGCATCGGCACGCAAGGGACTCGGACCGAGCTTTTCGAGCCGGTCGTGCATCTCGGTCACGAGTTCCGCGAAGCGAGTTCCCTCGGCCGACGACAGGTTATACATCTCGACGCGCTCGGGCTCCAAGCCGATCTCGGTCAGGAGTTGCTTGGTTCGCTCGACCCGTTTTCGGGCACGCAGGTTTCCTTCGACGAAGTGGCAGCCGCCTTCGAGACAACCGGCCACGATGACACCGTCGACACCCCGCTCGAACGCCGCCAGCAGGTAGTTCACTTCGATCTTGCCCGTGCAGGGAAGTCGCAGCACGCGTACGTTAGCCGGATACTGCAACCGCATCGAGCCGGCCAGATCGGCCGCCGCATAGGCGCAGTAGTGGCAACAAAACGCGAGAATTACCGGTTGATCGGCCATGGTTCGTTCCTCGAGTCGGTGAAGAACAACTTCACCTCAAATATGTGGCACGGCTTACTTGTTAGCCGTGTTCTCGTGAGCCTGTACCGGCACTGCTTGCAAGCAAGCAGTGGCACACGGCATTGTTCTATGGGTTATTCCAACGCACCGGTGCCACACCGACGCGTTCGGGATAGATCACATCGAGTTGGTGGTCGTCGGATTTCCGTTTCGGTGGTTCGGCCGTCGGCTCGGCCAACAGGCTGTCGATCGCGCCGAGGATCTGGCGGTCGAGGTAATGTCGAAGCGTGATCGCCCGGGCGGGACACTCGGCCGTGCAACTTCCGCAGCCCATGCATGTGGCCGTCTGTACTTCGGCCTTGTTGTTTTTGTCGATGCCCGGTGCCCTATAGGGACAGACATGGACGCAGGTCATGCACGAGATGCACTTATCCGGATCGACCCAGGCCGTCTGGCCGCCGACGAGCATCACCTTCTTCGAGAGGATCGAGGCCGCGCGGCCGGCGACGGCGTTGGCCTGCGAGATCGTCTCGGTGATGAACTTGGGAGCATGGGCCGTGCCACAGAGAAACAGCCCCTCGCTGGCGAAATCAACCGGCCGCAGCTTCATGTGCGCTTCGAGGAAGAACCCGTCGGCATTGAGCGGTACGCGAAGCAACTCGGACAATTCCTCACGATCACCACGCGGAACCATTGGAGCGGCCAACACGAGCAAGTCGGGTTCGACGGTCAGATCGCGACCCAAGGCCGGCTCACGCACCGTTAGCCGAATGTTGCCGTTGATGTCGGCTACCGGCGGTTGCTCGGCGTCGTAACGGACGAAGAGCACGCCCTTCTCCCGCGCTTCGCGATAGGCCGCCTCGCGGAAGCCGTAGGTCCGCATGTCGCGGTAGAGCACCATGATTCGGGCGTCGGGGTAACGCTCTTTCAGCAGCAACGCATTCTTCACCGCCGTCGTGCAACAGACACGGCTGCAATAGGGCCGTTCGTCGTTGCGTTGCTCGACGCACTGGATCATCGCGATGGTGGGCTGCTCGGGAAGTTCCAACTCGCCTCGCCCCATGCGATCAGACAGTTCGAGCTGCGTGATGACGCGGTCATCTTGCCCATAGCCGAACGACTCGGGCTTGTGCTCGGTTCCGCCGGTGGCGACCACGACCACGCCGTGCTTGACGTCGACCGTGCCCTGTGGCGACTGGATCGTCGAGGTGAACGATCCGATATGGCCGTCGACGTTCGACGCTCGGGCGTTCAGGTGGACGTTGATTCGCGGATTCGCGTTGACTCGTTCGATCGTCTTGGCCAGAAACGCCTGGACATCGTCGCCGTCGAGCGTTCTGTGGATCTGATGGACCGTGCCGCCAAGCGTTCCCTCACGTTCGACCAGGTAGACGGGAAAGCCCTGCTGGGCAATTGCCAGGGCGGCCGTCATACCGGCGATTCCACCGCCAACGATCAGCGCGCCCTTGCTCACTTGCATCATCTCCTGCTTCAGCGGCATCAGTCCGGCAGCCCGGCCGACGGCCATCCGCACCAGGTCGGCCGATTTGTCGGTCGCGGCGTCGGGAATGTCCGAGTGAACCCAGGAGCATTGATCGCGAATGTTGGCCATTTCCAACAGATAGGGGTTCAAGCCCGCGTCGCGCAACGTGTCGCGAAAGATCGGCTCGTGTGTGCGCGGCGTGCAGGAAGCGACGATCACGCGGTTGAGGTGATGCTCGCGAATGACCTGTTTGATCAGGTCCTGGCTGTCGTCGGCACACGTGTAGACGTTGCTCTCGGCGAAGACCACATTGGGCAAATCACGGGTCCGTCGAACAACCTCTTCCACGTCGACGACCGACGCGATGTTGCTGCCGCAGTGGCAGACGAACACGCCGATGCGTGCCGGCTCGTCGGTGATGTCACGTTCGGGCGGATAGGTCTTCGTCCGCACAAAGCTGCCTCGCGCCGGAGCCAGCAGTTCCATGGCCCGGGCCGCCGCCGCGCTGGCTTGCATGACCGTGTCGGGAATGTCTTTCGGCTCCTGGAACGCACCGCCGACGAAAACGCCCGGTCGTGAGGCGTCCAGCGGGGCCAGTTCGCGTGTCTCGGCGAAGCCCCAGCGGTTGAGCACGACGTCCATTCGCTCGGCTTGTTCCTTCAGTGATGCGCTCGGTTCCAAGCCGAGCGACAGGACGACCATGTCGAACTCTTCTTCGACCTGCTGCATCTGCTCGTCGACGTGGACCAGCCGCAGGCTTCGCGTGTCGGGCATTTCGTACGTTCGTGAGATGAACGAACGGATATACTCGATCCCCAGGCTCTTCGCCCGATCGCAGTAGCGGTCGAAATCCTTGCCGAACGCACGGAGGTCGAGGAAGAAGACCGTCACGTCCATGTCGGGCTCGTGTTCCTTGGCCAGGATGGCTTCCTTCGTGGCCGCCATGCAGCAGACCGACGAACAGTAGTCGTTGCCGCAGCCCGTGTCGCGAGAGCCGACACATTGAATGAACGCCAGCCGCTTCGGTGCCTTGCCGTCGGACGGTCGGCGGATATGGCCCTCGGTCGGTCCGGAGGCCGAAAGGATCCGCTCGAACTGGACGTTGGTCACGACGTTCGGGGCAAAGCCGAACCCGAACTCGCCGCGACGCGTTGCGTTGAAGGCCTCGAAGCCGGGCGTGAGTACCACGGCTCCGATGTCCAACTCGATGGTCTTCTCGGTTTGTTCGTGCTGGATGGCCCCGGCCTGGCACGCATCGACGCACAACAGGCACTCGGCGCAACCGGCACAGTTCAGACAGCGCCCGGCCTCTTCCTGCGCCTGTGTCTCGCCATAGACGTTCTCCACCTCGCGGAAGTCGGCCATTCGATCGCCGACCGGCAGTTCCTCGGGCACGACTCGGGGCTGTTGTTCGGTCTTCTTCTTGAGCGTTTGTAGTGCGTCGTCCGAGAGCGGGTTGGGACGCAGCTCGGGCTTTTTGACGCCTTCGTCCAACGGTCGCTCGGCCAGGTAGTTGTCGATCGCTGCGGCCGCCCGTTTCCCGTGCGCAATCGCATCGATCACGCTCGACGGGCCGATCACCACATCGCCACCGGCGAACACGCCTTCGCGGGACGTAGCCAAAGTGGCCTCGTCGGCGTCGATCGTCCCCCATCGCGTCGTGTCGAGCTTGAGCAGTTCCGCCAGCTTCTTGTCGGCCGATTGGCTGACCGCGGGGATCAGCGTTTCGGCCTCGATCGTGAATTCGGAGCCGGCGACCGGCTCGGGGCGTCGTCGGCCGCTATCGTCCGGCTCGCCCAGTTCCATACGGACGCACTCGACGGCCGTCATGCGACCGTCGGCCGCAAGCACCTTCACCGGCGCGGCCAGATAATGGATTTCGATCCCCTCGGCCAACGTCGCTTCGATCTCTTCCTCGGCGGCGGGCATTTCCTCAATGGTACGACGATAGACGAGCGTGACCTTCTCGGCCCCCAGACGCTTGGCTGTGCGTGCAGTGTCGACGGCCGTGTTGCCACCGCCGATGATCACCACGCGAGGACCAATCGCGACCGATTCGCCCAGCGAGTATTGCCGCAGGAAGTCGACGCCGTGAATCACGCCCTGACTCTCCTCGCCCGGGATGTCGAGCCGCCGACTCTCGTGGGCTCCGGTCGCCACGAAAATCGCGTCGAAGTCGCTTTGCAGTTGTTCGGCCGAAACGTCGCCGCCGATGGTCGTTTCCTTCTGGAACTTGACACCCAACGCCCCGATTGCATCGAGGTCTCGCTGGAGGATATCCGCCGGGAGCCGATAGTCGGGAATTCCCACGGCAAGCATGCCGCCGAGCACGGGCAACGACTCGTAGACGGTTGCCTGATGACCGGCCATAGCCAGGGAGTGGGCCGCTGCCAGACCGGCCGGCCCGGAGCCGATGATCGCCACCGACTTGCCCGAGGGCTGGAGGTCCTCGGGAATCGTCGCCTCGGGGAAGCGGTCGATCGCGAAACGCTTCAGCCCGCGGATATTGATCGCGTGGTCGACCTCGGCCCGATTGCACTGCAACTCGCACGGATGGAAACAGACGCGACCGCAGACGGTCGGCAAGGGATTGTCGCGTCGGATCACCCGGGCGGCTTCCTCGAACTTCCCAGCGGCGATCAGACTCACGTAGCCTTGCACGCTCGAATCGATCGGACAACCGCTGCTGCACGTCGCCCGACCGTTCTTATGGATCGTCGCGGCGTTGGGTGTTGCCTGGGCATAGACCTTGTCGGTCGCCTTTCGGGTTCCCAGCCCGGCATCGAAGGGACTGGCCAGTTCGACCGGACAGACCTCGGTGCAGTCACCGCAACCGGTGCATTTATCGATGTCGACGAATCGGGGCCGTTGGAGCACGGTAGCCTTGAAGTGGCCCGGGTTTCCGTCGAGGCCGACGATGTCCGACAGGGTTAGCACATCGATGTTCAGATCGCGAACGCACTCGACCAATTTGGGCGAGATGATACATGTCGCGCAATCGCCGGTCGGAAACGTCTTGTCGAGCCTCGCCATATTGCCGCCGATGCTCGGATTGTGTTCGACCAGATAGACATGGAAGCCGGCGGCCGAAAGGTCCAGTGAGGCCTGAATGCCGGCCACGCCCGCGCCGCAAACCAACACGGCGCCGCTGGGCTCTTGGCCGTTGCTATCGGCCGCATCGATCGTTGTTGGACGTTTCTCCGTACTCATGAAATGTCTCCCGTAGCGGCAACCCTGTCGGCGGTTTGCTTCAACAGTGAGTCGGCACTGACGCTCAGCGCCTCGATACCGAGTTCCTTAGATGGTTGGCCCAGAGCCAGTCCGAGCAGTTGCGTGATGTAGAGGACCGGCATGTCGGGCAAATCACCGTGGGCTTTCTTTGCGTCGGCCTGACGCAGATCGAGATTGACCTGGCACAACGGGCAGGCGACGGCAATGCAGTCGGCTCCCGCCCGCCGGGCCATCGACAGCAGCTTGTGGCTCAAACGGCAGACGACCTGGGTGCTGGTCATCGACAGCCCGGCCCCGCAGCATTCGGTCTTCAGGGGCCATTCGACCGGTTCTCCGCCGGCCACCTTGACGAGTTCTTCCATACAGGTGGGATGCTCCGGATCGTCGAAGGCGACGATCTGAGGCGGGCGGGTCAACAGGCAACCATAGTAGCAAGCGACCTTCAGCCCGGCCAGCGGCGACTCGACTTTTGCACGAATCGCGTCCGTCCCAAATTTGTTGACCAGCACGTCGAGCACATGATGCACTTCGACATCGCCTTCGTACGCTCGTCCGGTGATGCGCTCGGCGCGGCCCTTCTCTTCGGCATCGCCGCGGATCTTGTGGTTGGCCGTTCGCAACCGCGAATAGCACGACGCACAAGCGGCCATCACCGGCATGCCAAGGTCCCGGGCTTTCTGCAGATTCAACACGGGCAACGCCACGGCCAACGATGCATTGCTCGAATGGGCGGGCGTCGATCCGCAGCAGGCCCAATCGGGGATGTCGGTCAGCTCAATGCCCAACGCCTCGCAAACGGCCCGCGTGGAACGATCGAAGTCCCATGCCGTCGACTCCAGGCTGCAACCGGGAAAGAATGCGTACTTCATCGGTTCTTCTCCTCCTCTTCCGCCCGGCAGCTGGGAAAGTGTTCGCACTTCATCGCCGCTTCTCCTCCTCTTCAGCCCTGGAAAACACCTGCTGCACTTCTTTCACAGCGCCGCTACGGTGGGGCAACAACGAGATCTTTCCTTTGGCCAACATCTTGGGGAACTTGTCCACATCGCTGAACAAATCAAGACAACGCATTTTGTACATGGCCAACATTCCGAACTCGAACACCCGACCGTGCCGCCGAACGCTGCCGAGAAACGACCGATTGAACTCCTTGCCATGCTTGTCGGGCACCGCCACCTTGCGCTCGACGGCCATCATCCTGAGCGTATCCATCACGGCCGCGATGTCGATTTCCATCGGGCAGCGGGCAGAACAGGCCTCGCACGATGCACACAGCCAGATGGCCCGGCAACCGAGTAGTTCGTCTTCGGCCCCCAGGTGAACCAGGCGCATGACCTGGCTCGACAGCAGATCCATGTCGGGCCCGATCGGACATCCGGTCGAGCATTTGTGACATTGAAAACAGGCACTCACCGGCGTGCCGCTGCGACGCTCGACTTCGCCCAACAGATCGGTCTCTTTCCACTGAAGCGTTTCTGCCATTGCTAATCATCCCCCATGG
>JAZFUB010000198.1:0-15431 GCA_036447015.1 Thermoguttaceae bacterium
CATCGCCGTGCCGGCGACGGCTAAACGTGTCAGCGAGTCCAGCTACGGGATTCTTGCAACGACGGGACGAGCAAGGGGCTTGAACGCTTGGGTCGCTCGTTCTATGCTGGCGCTGATTCGCGTCTTGGGCCTATCAACGGACACACACGCTACGGAGGAAACCGATCATGATCGAACTGGGAATGCATACCGACAACTGGCGGCCGCTGAGCGGAAGTTTCGAGACGGCTTGTGAGTCGGCTGTGAAGCACGGCTTGCAGCATATCGAGTTCGCCGTGATCCATGGCCAAAACTTCATCCAGGCCATGGGATACGATCCGGCGATCTCGTTGCAGTCGAACCCTCGGGCACTGAAGCGATATTGCGATGAGAAAGGGCTGAAAATCTCCCAGATCGACGGCTCCTATCCGATGATGGGGCCCGACGGATCGGCGTTCGGTGTGCAGTACGTCCAGCAGTCGATCCGGTTTGCCGCCGAAATCGACTGCCCCATGGTCGATACGGTCGACGGTGCGTTCGAAATCGACGGATTCACCAAGGAAGAGGTCTTTCGGATCACCTGCGACAACTATCGCCAGGTCCTGCCCTGGGCGGAGGATTACGGCATTATCATCAATATCGAACCACACGGGCCGTATACGAGTGACGCCGAATTCATGCAGCGGTTGTTCGACTACTTCGATTCGGAGTATCTGCGGTTCAATATGGATACGGGCAACGCGTTCATCGCAGGGTTGGATCCGTTGGAGTACCTCAAGACGTTCCGAAAGTACCTCACGCATGCCCATATCAAGGACGTCAGCGAAGGGCTGGCGGCCGCGTGTCGGGGTGAGGAGACGGGAATCGCCACCAGCGAAGTGCCCATCGGGGGCGGCGTGAATGCCGAGAACATCAAGAAATGTATCGAATACCTCAAAGAAACGGATTTTGACGGTGCAATTTCCATCGAGTGCTCCGGCACTGATGAGAATATCGCAAAGAGCGTCGACTTTCTACGCGGTCTGCTTTAGCCCATGCGCGATGAAGAAGACGATCGAAGTGTTCGCGACCGACGATTCGAGCACTCGCGCATCGAACCGAAAGGCGGCGTTGGTGTGTCCTTGGGCGACAATTTCTTGGCAAAAAGACGATTTCGGCAAAAAAAATCTTCGTCTGCGGGAATTTTTTTTGGCCCTTCCTCACACGTCCTCTTCAGGCAACGCCATACCTGTTCGAGTCGTCTTGTCGCGTTGATCGAACGAAGCGCATTCGCTTCTGAAGCAGTCATGCAGACGATGTTCGTCGGTCGAGAGCGTGCTCCCAACGGCCCGATGTCAATGTTGCGATTTCAGGCAAGATAACGACTTCTTCACGGCCACGGATCCATGGCTTTCTTGCACCTTTTCGCGGTCGAAATTGTCCGAACCGAACTCCTGCGGAACTTCGTTGACGATGGAACAACGGGTGAACGCGGGTTGGCGTCGTCCTTGCGCAACCTATTCTGAGAAAACAAGTTAGGGTCATGCAGGCCAGCGCTGGCAAGCTCGAATCTCGCGATGATTCCCGGCAAGAATACCCGTAACAAGCATCGCTGCGCGACCGAGCACGCAGCGGCTCTCGTGTGTTTGTCCGAGGTCTTCATTGCGGTCGCCAACAGGGCCTTCGATCAACGGATCTTGACGCTTGCTCGTCTGCAACGAGGTGATGGAATCGAGTGTCGATGTGCATTGCGCGGGCGATGCGAAAGACGTTCTTCAGCGTGCCAAGCAAAGTTGCAAACATGGCGCCGCAACGCTCGATTACATATCGGATTGTGACGGTCGACACAGAATGCGCGAAGCAATCATTAAAGATTTTGCACACTAAATCACGAATTGTACTTGCAAAGTTTCTTAAAATAGGTAGGATCTTGAAGAGTTGGAGTGTTTTGCGAAGTCTGTGAAGATAACGCTCCTGGAGAAAGAAGAGATTTCTCAATACGGATGGAAACGAACGACGGCTTCTTTCAGCGTCTAACACGCTCATGACAGGATGTCGGTAAGTTCGTTGGGTTGTTTCTACGGCGAGGTATCTGTCGAGCTTTGGCCCCAGCCTGAACATCGACAAGAATACTCGCCTGATTCGTTACTTAGGAGGACGCGCGGTGGCCAAGAAAAAGAAGAAGAAGGTTGCCAAGAAGAAGAAGGCGACCAAGAAGAAGGCAACCAAGAAGAAGAAGGCTGCCAAGAAAAAGAAGAAGGTAGCCAAGAAAAAGAAGAAGGTAGCCAAGAAGAAGAAGGCTGCCAAGAAAAAGAAGAAGGTAGCCAAGAAAAAGAAGAAGGCTGCCAAGAAAAAGAAGAAGGCTACCAAGAAGAAGAAGTAGGTCGGTCGACGGGAGCCGCCGGCGCGGCACCCCCTCTGCGACCTGCCGATGATGTTACAACGAGAAAGAAACGCCCGGCGCAGCTGATCGGGCGTTTCTATTTTCTTGACGGGGGGGGCGGCTTCCCCGCCAAGGAATTCCGGCCGAAACGGCCCTGCCCCACTGCGATTCGGCCATGAGTGGGGTGCGTGCCTGACGTCCGATCGGAGAAGAAGTAGGGTGGGCATTGCCCACCAAAAACCAAGGGGAACGCATCAAGCGAATTTTGGTGGGCGGTGCCCACCCTACGGCTCGCCGCAAGCTTGCAAGGCTTTGGGCTGCTAGAGCGTCGCGGCAGAGTGTGCGGCTTCGCTGCAGGTAACCGAAACCACCTGTTGGTTGTGCCGATGCGTAATGTGCACGTTTCTCGAGGAGACTGGGTGCAGACCGGCGTATCGCAGCACCAACTCGGAGGCGAACCGTAGCGCCGCCGGCGATACGCAACCGACGGCCAACGCGTCGGGGCCGGCGAAACCCTCGGGACTGACCAGGGCCGTCTCGGCCCCATCTTCCCCAGACGCGTCGTCTCGAGACGCGAACGATCGCAGTACGGCGTTTTCGCTCGCATTGCGGCCGACGACGATCTTCGTGCGCTCGTTGAGGCGAATGTGCCGCCCGTAGTTCAGTAACTCGAACTCCCAACGCGCCGCGTCGCAGCGATATTGTAGAAGGTCATGCACTCGCGGCGCGAAGGATCGTTCGGTCAGTGCGCAGCCGGTCGACGGCGACGGCATCTCACTTAGCCCCAACTCATGGGCCAACTCGATCAACTTTCCTCGCCCGCGGCCGTGGAAGGCGTGGAGCTTGTCCCGATCGACCACCCCTTCGAGTTCCACACGCGTCTGCGGAAGCAATTTGGCCGAAAGGGGTCGCAGCAATCGCCCGTCCAGGCCCGAGTGTCGATCGATCGCGTGAAGCTGAGACTTTTTCTGGCTCATGGGCCTCTGTCCGGCGATCTCTCCGGTCACGACTACGCAAGCCCCGACTTCCTGCATGAACCGCTTTGCCATGCGACACATGTAGATGCGGCAATCGATGCACGGATTGGCACCCCTGCCGAATCCGTATCTCGGATTGCGCAACAGGTCGAGGTAATCGTCGTCGACGGAAAGCACGGTAAGCCGGGCACCCAGATCGATGGCCGCCTGTGCCGCCGGCGTCTTGCAACAACTGTAGATCGTGCGGATATTCAACGCCTCGACTTCGAATCCCTGCAACTGCATGATCCGAATGGCAAGCATACTGTCCAGACCGCCCGAGAACAGGGCGACCGCACGGTGTTTCGAGTTGCGGGAACCGTGTGCCGAACTGCAGGAATCGGGAATCAGGTTTTTCCGAGTTGCGTCTTTCATCCGTCGATCCGTGTGTCTACGTCTGCCTGCTCTGGGAATCTGCGGATTCCAGTCGAGGGGATTCCCATCGACCAAGGAAGAGGCCGAGAACCGTTGATTCGAGCGAAGGTGCGGTTCAATCGGAGGGAAACGGAACGGCCTCTCCGTTGAGCTCGCTCAGGGCGTTCCGCGCGGCACGTTGCTCGGCTTCTTTCTTGTTGCGTCCCCAGGCCGGCTGAAAGCGGTTGCCTCCGACCAGGGCCGCCATCTTGAAGCATTTGCTGTGATCGGGCCCCTTCTCGTCGAGCAACTGATAGGTCGGCGTTGTTCCGTGCTCACGTTGTGCCAGTTGTTGCAGGAGCGATTTGTAGTTCCCTCCGAGTTCGCCGGCGGCCGCCAGTTCGATTTCCGGTCCGATGTATTTCTCGACGAACTCCCGGGCTGGGGGGTCCCCTCCATCGAGGTAGATTGACGCCAGGATCGACTCGAACACATCTGCCAGAACCGAGGGTGGAACGGCTGGATGGGTGGTCATCCCCTTCCCAAGTATTAGAAACTCCTGCATCCCCAACGCCTCGCTGATTTTCGCACACGTCTGGCGGCTGACCACGATCGACTTGACCTTGGTCATATCGCCCTCGAGATACTCGGGAAATTGGTGATAGAGCAGTTCACAGACGACCGCGCCGAGGATCGCATCGCCGAGAAACTCCAGTCGCTCGTTCGAGGCCAACCGGTGCTCGGCACCGGATGCGTGCGTTAGAGCGGCTTGCAGCAGCATTTTGTCCGTGAATTGGTAGCCGATCCGCCTCTCACAACGCTCCAATTGGGCCAACATTTCGGGCTCGATCTTGGTCGAAGCGTTGGTTGACATGCGGGAACCTGCCGAAAATGGAGCTACGAGGAAAGAGTACGTCCACCTCCGTAACCTTAGCCACGCGAACGCCTTTTGTCAATCGGCGACCGACCCGTTTCATAGCGGACTTCGGGTGTATCCGCGAAAAATGCCCTTGCCCCACGTCGATATGTGAAGGAAAATTACGTGGACGGCAACTACCACTCACACGGCGAACTTCCGTCCGAGTATCGCCGTACGGATGATTCGTCAGACAGTTTTCCCGATAGGTCAGAAGAAGGAGCCTTTTCCCATGAGCCAGAGCCAAAGTCACGATCACTGCCAGTGTCACCGCCAGAAGCACCGTCACCGTCGTTGGTTGGTTGTCGGATCCTTGATCGTTGTCGTCGGGCTAGGCAGCACCCTCTGGCGGGGAGCCATTGGTCAAGACCGCCCCGGCACCGATCGCACCGCGTCGCAGGCCGCCGAGACGGCGATCCCACCCGTAGTCGATCCGGAGGCGGTCTCGCACGCGAAAAGCCTCTCCCGTGCCTTTAGGGCAGTGGCAAAGGCCGTCCAGCCGACGGTCGTGAAGATCACAACGAGCACGAAGCCGCAACGCATGGGATCGTCGCGAGGCATGCCGCAAGGCAACCCCTTCAAAGGCACGCCGTTCGAGGATTTCTTCGGCGAGGGAGACATGCCGGGCTTCCAATTCCGCCATCCGCCAATTCCGCGCCGCCAAGGTGTCGGCTCGGGCGTGATCATCGATCCCAAGGGCATCATCCTGACCAATAATCACGTCGTCGACGGTGCCGACGAGGTGACGATCGAACTGCCCAACGGCGAAGTGTACAAGGCCGTCGAGATCAAGACCGACGAACAGACCGACCTGGCAGTCGTGATGATCGAGCCCGACGAGCCGTTGCCGGCCGCGACGATGGGTGACTCGGATCAAATGGAGATCGGTGATTGGGTGCTCGCCATCGGCAATCAATTCGGACTGGAAGGAACGGTCACCGCAGGCATTATCAGTGGCAAGGAGCGGTCGCTCGCACCGAACCGAAGGGCCGAACTCCTGCAAACCGACGCCGCCATCAACCCGGGCAATTCGGGCGGGCCCTTGGTCAATCTCGACGGCCACGTGATCGGCATCAGCACGGCGATCGCCTCGACAAACGGCGGATACCAGGGCGTCGGATTCGCCATTCCGATCAACCTGGCCAAGTGGGTCACCGCACAGTTGATCGAGAGCGGTCAAGTCCGTCGGGCCTACCTGGGTGTGGAGATCCGCGAAGTCGACGCCCAACTGGCCACGGAACTGGGTGTCCGACCGGGCGAAGGCGTGGCCGTGGAGAGAATCTTCCCCGACACTCCCGCCGCGGCCGCCGGATTCCAAGCCGATGACATCATCCGCACCTTTGCCGGTCACTCGGTTACCAATCCCCGCGAACTGCAAGAGGCCGTCGAACGGTCCCAGCCCGGCACCAAGCAACGGGTCGACATCGTTCGCAACGGCAAGCCCGAAACGTTGTCGGTCGTCGTCAAACCGCTGCCGAAAGACTTTGGTACGGCAAGAGGGCCTTCTCTGCGCCATGGCCGGGGTGAAGATACGCCGGGCTATACGAGCGACGACCTGGGGCTCGACGTCGATGACCTGACGGAAGAACTGGCCGAGAAACTCGGCTACGAGGGCTTTGCCGGCGTGGTGATCACCGGCGTCGATGTCGATGGAATCGCGGCCACGGCAGGAATCAGCGAGGGGATGTTGATTCTGAAAGTCGGCAGCAAGGTCGTCAAGTCGGTAGCCGATTTCGAGGCTGCCATGAAGGGCGAATCGCTCGAAGAAGGAATCCTGCTGCTGATCCGCGCCAAAGACAGCAACCGATTCATCGTGCTACAGGCGTCGTAGACGCAAACTGTTAGCCGCCGGGCTTGCCCCGCGCTGGGAAGTGCTCGACGGTGTCCGTGCTTCTCAACGCGGGGCAAGCCCAGCGGCTAACAAGACACGCCGGCCGCCTGATGGGGCGACCGGCGTGTTGTCGTTTTGCTTCGTCACTTGCCGGAAATCACGCAGATGAAGACGTGGTAGCCGACGCCTTGCGGGGCCGAATCGTTGTCTTTCGGGCCGGTCTCGCCGCTGCCGTAGAAGCCGAACAGCGGGGTGTCGCCGATGGCGCCCTTGATCAGGGCCAATTCCCGATCGATCTCGCCGCCCATCTGTCCTCGGCGTCCGCCACAGTCGAAGGCGAACGTCAGCAACGGCTTATCGTCGCCGACGGCCTGTATGGCGGCCTTGCCGGCCACGGCGATGACGGCCTCCTTGTCGTTGCCCGGGGCGTTGCCGGCCGCGAAGCTGCACTTGAAATCGCCCTTGATCGCGATGCCTACGTTGCTTTTCTCCTTCGTGACCTTGCCTTGGTAATAGACGAATTCGCCCTTGGAAGCCGCAGCGCCGGCAACCGGAAACTTCTCGCCCAGCACGCCGCACACGCCTTTGACCAGCGCATCGTTCTTGTTGACGTGACAACTGCCGAAGAGCATGACCAGCGTGCCGTCGGCCTGGCTCACACCGCCGGCCTTGAGCGACTGGCCGATTCTCGTACCGCAGCCCGCATGACCACCTTCGAGATTGGCCACCGCGGGCACGACCTCGATGTCACCGCCGATCGCCAACACGGCGACGATGCCCGTGTTGCTGTCCTGTGTGATGGGCGCATAGGACGAGCACCCGTAGACGATCGAGGCGTCGAACACCGAACCGATGCCCTCGAGCATCTGGGCCTTGGCCTCGGGGTTGGCCGGCACCTGGTCGAAGACGAGCACCAATTTGGCGTCCGTCTTGCCCAGCTTCGCCTTGGCCTTGGCAGCCGCCTCGGCACCGGCCTGCTTGGCGTCCTTCAGATCGGAGTAGCCGTTGCCGGATACCAGCGCCGGTTTCGCATCGCATGTGCCGCAGTCGCCGAACGTCATGGTGGTCAGTACGGCCGCGGCCAACAGCGTCGCAATCAGGTTACTACGTTTCATTCGATCGTGCTCCTTCGGTTACAGAAGTGTTCGATTGCCGAGATCCAGGATCCACTACACTCCACCATGATACCCCAGGTGCCCCGACCGTGCAAATCCCCGCGAGGAACCGTAGCCGTGGGGGGGGAGTGAAGAAACCGTGTGGCACCGATTCTCAGTGCTCCTACGAGCGCTGGGCGAACAGGTCGATCTCCAGAGCCGTCAACCGCCCGACGAGCTCCTCGGGCGGATACGGACGCCTTAGCGGCTCCTTCGCCAGCATCTGATGCACGAGCCGAACGACCTCGCTCGGCAAATGGGGAGCCAGCCGTGCCAAATCCGGCGGAATGGCCCGTTTGTGCTGGCTCGCCAGTTCGGCCGCAACCGTACGCCGAAACGGCAGTCGGCCGGACAAGAGCTCGAAAAGCACGACTCCCAGAGCGTAGATGTCGCTGTGAACGTCCGCGCGAAGTCTTGGGGTCGTCAACTCTGGGGCCATATAGTTGTACGTGCCGGTCACGCAGCGGTCCGCGGCCGAGCCGCTCTCGTGCTTGCGCCGGGCAAAGCCCAAGTCGAGCAAGGTGGCATGCCCCTTGGGTGACAGGAAGATGTTGCCCGGTTTGATGTCGCCGTGCATCCAGCCGGCCCCATGCAGCGCCTGAAGTGCCTCGGCCACCTGTCGAGCGATCCACAGCACGGTCGGGACGTCGACTCGCGAGCCGGCAGCCCACATCGCCTCGAGCGTGCTGCCTTCGAGCCAAGGCATCACGAGGTATCGCGGCGACCGGCTGATGCTCGCGCCGAGAATCGGGACCAGGTGAGGATGCGACACCGCACGGCCCACCTCGGCCTCACGCTGCAGCATCGCGATCGCCTCGGGCCTGTCTTCCCACCCGGGCCGAAGCATCTTGACGGCGTAGCCGGCCGCACAATCGGGCGAGGAGTCGGCAGGTCGCGCTCGATAGATCCGCGCAAGGCTTCCCTCGCCCTCCAAGCCAACCAACTCCCAGACGCCGATTCGGCGCGGGAATGCCGGTTCGCCTCGGCGCGCAACGGCGGCCTCGGTTCTTGAGCGGAGCTTCGTCTGGGTCATTCGCAACGACGCGGGATTCGAAGACGCGGGATTCGAAGACGGGCGAGATGGGTCTTATTGGTTAGATCGGTCTTAACGGTCTGCCAGTTCATGTTTTGTGGGTCGACGCCGCGAGCAGCCCGTTGAAAAGCCGTAGGGTGGGCACTGCCCACCAAAACTCGCTTGACGTGTTCCCCTTGGTGCTTGGTGGGCGGTGCCCACCCTACTTTTTCAACGAACTGCTACCCCCTTTGCGGCGAGTCGCTCCTGGTTCGCGCCGCGTGCAACTCAACCGGCCGTATCCTTGACACGTCTGGGTAGCCTGTCACAATAAGCAGCATTCCATACGGACGGGGGGAGTCGACGAGCTTGCTCCCCGGCTGATGCGACAGGATCCATTGAAGATTGAAAAAGGAGTCATGCTCATGCAGTTCATGCAGAAGAGGTTCTCTCGGTTGGCCGCCACGGCGACAACGCTCTTCATTGGCGCGTTGATCGGATTCGGTTGTAGCGAATCGGCCCGCCAAGGCGACGGCAGTGCCGGAGCAGACGAAGCGCCCGCGGCCGCCACAGAAATCCAACGTTTCGGGGCGGTCATCGGTCTGAAGGCCGAGAAAAAGGACTACTACAACGAGTTGCACGCCAAGCCTTGGCCGGAAATCAATGCCCTGCTCAAGAAGGCCAATGTCCGGAACTACACGATCTACGAGGTCGAACTCGACGGCAAGCTCTATCTGTTCGCCTACTACGAATACACGGGAGGCGACTTCGACGCCAACATGGCGTTGATGGGCGAAGATCCGATGATGAAAAAATGGTGGGCCGAGACCGATCCCTGCCAGATCAAGCTGCCGGGCACCCCCGAGGACGAGCAGTGGTTTGGACTGGAAGAAGTGTATCGCCTCGATTGAGGATGCAGATGACTGCAACTCCCGTCATTTCGTTCGATCGAGTCACCAAGCGGTTTCCCGGCGTGGTTGCGCTTCGGGACGTGTCGATCGACGTAGTGCCCGGCGAATTGCATGCGATCGTCGGCGAAAACGGCGCCGGCAAGAGCACGTTGATGAAGTGCCTCTGCGGCATACTGACCGACTACGAGGGCAGGCTGGTCGTCCGCGGCCGGCCGGTCCGATTTCGCGGCACCACCGACGCCCAGCGGGCCGGCATCGGCATCATCCACCAGGAATTGAACCTGGTCGACGAGCTTTCGGCGGCCGCCAATATCTTCCTCGGCCGCGAAAAGCTCAATCGGATGCGGTTGCTCGACGACAAAGCCATGAACCGGGCCGCCGGCGAGCTGTTCGAACAGCTTCAGTGCGAAATCCGGCCCGGCGTGCTCGTCCGCCAGTTGCGCGTCGGTGACCAGCAACTGGTCGAGATCGCCAAAGCGCTCTCGCTGGATGCCGACGTACTGATCATGGACGAGCCGACCAGTGCGCTGACCGAAGCCGAGGCTGCCCGACTGTTCCGCGTGATCGACCGGCTCCGCAGTCGTGGCGTGACGATCCTCTACATTTCGCACAAGATGGACGAGGTTTTTCAGTTGGCCGACCGCATCACCGTGCTTCGCGACGGCGAACTGGTCGAGACGGTTGTCCGTGGGGAGACCACGCCTCGGAAAATCACACACCTGATGGTCGGCCGCGAGATCGAACAGACCGATTTGGGCCGTCCTCGCACGCCTGGCGACGAGGTGCTACGGGTTCGCGGCCTCTCGCTACCCTGGCCGGGCCACGCTCGTCAGTGGCGGCTTCGCGACATCAATCTTTCGCTCCGCCGTGGCGAAATCCTAGGGCTGGCCGGCCTGATGGGTGCCGGTCGGACCGAGCTGCTGGAGTGCCTGTTCGGATGCAGCTCCGAAAAACCCCAAGGCGACATCCTGCTGGAAGGCCGCCGTGTCGTGCTGCGAGATCCGGCCCAAGCGATGCGGTCGGGCATCGCCCTGGTCACCGAGGACCGCAAGCGTCTGGGCATCTTCGCCAACATGGACGTCGGCCGGAACATCAGCATCTGCACCCTGCGGCAGGTCAGCACGATGGGGCTGATCCGCTCCGCACGCGAACGAGTCATGGCCGAACGTTCGATCGAGCAGATGGGCGTCCGGACCGCCGCCGTCACCACACCGATAACCAGCCTCAGCGGCGGCAACCAACAAAAATCGATCATCGGCCGCTGGTTATTGACCGACCCGAAGGTCCTGCTGCTGGACGACCCGACCCGCGGGATCGACGTCGGCGCCAAGGCCGAGCTCTACCGCCTGATGGACCGCCTCTGCCGCGACGGACTTGGCATCATCGTCACCTCAAGCGAACTGCCCGAGCTGCTAACGCTCTGCGACAGAATCCTCGTCCTATGCGAAGGCCACCTGACGGGCGAGCTGACCCGCGAGGAGGCCACAGAGCAACGCATCATGGAATTGGCCACGCAGCGGCCAAAGGTCGGTGTGTGAGATGCAAGGTTCTGATAGTCGCTGTTCGCTGGGTGCCACTGGCGTCTCGCCAGTGCTTTTGGCTCATGCCTTGCAGCCAAGAAGTGAAGATCGGCTCGGCCAACTGGGGCAGCCCGGATCGACGCTCGCACAAACGTATACCGATCCCGCCGAGTGCAAGCCCCGGTCGAGATGCACTGGCGAAACGCCAGTGGCACCCGGCGATGGTTCTTGGTGGGCGATGCCCACCCTACTTCTCTTCCCACCGTGCGACCTGCTACGGTTTCCGCTCCGACGCTGGGATGTGGATGACCGTCATCGCGCACGTGTTGAACCGAATGCGGCCGTCGAGGTCTTCTCGCTTCGTGCCGCGGTTGCCGTTCCATGTGACGTAGACCTTGTCGCCCTCGGGCGAGACGGCCGATCCGAACGTGCCTAACGGAACGTATCCGTAGCGATCATACAGATACGGGTGCAAGAAGGCGATGACCTTGCGGGTGCCCGTCTTCACGTCGTATTGGACCAGCGGCGAACCGTCCTTCTGTGCGCCGCCGTGGGCGCCCGGCACGTAGTACAGGTAGCGGCCGGTCTTCATGTCGGCGTCGATCGATGTCGTGTAGGTCATGCTCGCCACGGCCGAAGGGCCCAGCGGTCGGGCCTTTTCCGTTCGCGTATCGAAGACCCACAGGGCGTCGTGGTCGATCGTGTAGACTTTGCCGTCGGGCGTCTCCATCGTGGCCGATCGCAGGCCCAGCGTCGCACGGATTGCGACCGGCGGGCCGGGTTTCTCGGGATCGAATCGCACCAGCCGGGCTCCGTCGCCGGGTTGTTTTGGATTGCTCTTCTCGCCGTGGAAATAGACCTTGCCGGTCGATCGGGCGAAGATCAAGTAGCGGTAGGGCCCGTAATCGTCCGAGTAGAGCACCTTGCCGTTCTTGGCGTCATAGGCCAGAAACTGCGGCGGTTTCTCGTTCAATCCGTCGGCCGTGCCGGCGTAGAAGATCAGCCGGTCGGGGTCCAGCATCCCGCAAGGCATGCATTGCATCGGTAGCGGGGCTTCCGCGACGATCTCGGCCTGGTCGTTCGCCGGATCGTAACACGCGATCCAGTCACCCCGGAAGTTGGCGCCCGGGACCGATGCAATACGTGTCGAGCCGCGATGCGTGGAGAAATAGAGTCGCCCATCGTTGCCCAGATCGAGCCGGCTGTGGATCTTGCCCGGCGTGTAGTGGCCCGATGGCCGACGAAGCAGCTTGCGCAGATCAACCACGCACCGCAACTGCATGGTCCGGGTGTCGTACGAAAAAACGAATGCGTTGCCCTCCGGGCTTTTGTGGTCGCCGATCGCCGAGTAATAGACGTCGCCGACTGCCAGCGAGTCGCCCCAGACCGACCAGGGGTTGCCCGGATAGTTTTGGCCCGGATAGTACATGAAGTCGATCTTGGGCGGCGTCTTGGCGATTTTTACGCCCGACAACAGCGTGGCCGTCGGTTTCAGCAGCGCGGGAGACGTGCCCGTGGCGACGGCTTTGCCGCCGGGTAGTTTTGGTGGATAGTCGGGCTCGACCACGTCGGCCGGCCCGAGCATCAGCATCAACGGTACGACGAGAGTTGTGATTACTGACATGAAATGGGTCCCTTTTGCGTTTCTTGTTGTCTCCACGATGTAGGGTGCGTCTGGACGCACCATCTTGAAATCAAGCGTTCAGTGGCCGTCCATGGTGCGTCCAGACGCACCCTACATCTTCTTGTTTCATGGCTGCCGAATCACCAGTCGGCGGTCGACGGTCACCGATCGCTCGATGAGCACGGTCGCATCGGGTAGCTTGACGGCCACGTCGACCGTTGTCGCGTCACCCAGTCCGAAATGACAAACGGCCGCCTGCCCGGCCGCATAGCCGTAACCGATGCTCACTTCTTGAAATCCCAGTAAGGCGTCCGTCTGTCCGACTTTTCCCGGCCGATAGACGCGGATCTGCGTACCGATTCCCATCCGGTTGATCCGCGAGCCGACGACCTGCACGTCGAGCCAATGGCGCCGCGGACTAACGTTTCGCATCAGCCGGCTGTGGTTCTGCTGGAACCAATTGACCAGGAACAGGTCGATCCGACCGTCGCCATCGAAATCGCCCGAGGGCCCCGTCGAAAAGTAGACCATCGGCGCCTTGACCGGCCGGGGCGATTCGAACCGTGGCAGCCCGCCTCGGAGCCCCGTGTTGCGAAACACCAGCGGCGTCACCGCACCCGACTCGTCGAGCCAAGCGGCCGAGAAGTAGAGGTCCGGCAGGCCGTCGTTGTCGAAGTCCTGGATCTCGACGTGAGGGCACTTGGCGGGCACCTCGGCCGGTAAACCAACTTGATCGGTTACGTCGCGGAACTGCGGAACGCCCCGTTTCAGGCCGTCGTTGATGAAGATCCGGTTCCGAGCCCGAACGCAATGAATGGCCAAAACCATGTCGAGTCGCCCGTCGCGGTTGAGGTCGCCGAAAGCGGCCCCGCACGGCCAATCCTCGTTGTGCAACGGTTCCCAGGCAAAACACCGCTTCAACTCGGGCGGTTCGCGGTACTTGCCGTCGCCGGTGCTCAGGAAGAATCGGTTGCTGTGTCCGACGAAGAAGTCGGGCCGTCCGTCCTCGTTCAGATCGGCGACGGCCAGGCCCAATCCGAACAGATCGTCGGGCAGCCCCGCGTCGCGGCTTGCATCTTCGAATCGCAGGTTGCCCAGGTTCCGCAGCAAGACGCTCCGCGGATCGCGAGTGAACCGGTCCTCGACAAGCAACAGATCGAGCAACCCGTCGCCGTTGTAGTCGAACACGCCGACGTTCCTGGCGGTTCCCATCGACGGTGGGCATGCCCCGCTACTGGCCGAGACATCGATCAGCCGCTTGCCGTCGTTGCGGAACAACTTCGAGGGACACAGCGTCGCCACGCGTTGCACTCCCGTTCTCGATCCGGCTCGGTTCTTGCGATTGTTGGCCACGTAGAGTTCCAGCGTGCCGTTGTTGTCCAGATCGGCGAAGACGGCCCCGCTGGTTCGGCTAAGGAACTTTGCCGGCGCCGAAGCGATCGGCTCGAAGGTGCCGTTGCCACGATTGCGGAAGAGCATGTTGGGAACCGGCCTCGTGGCGGGCGCATACATCGCGTCGGGCCGATCGCAAAACCCGCCGACGAACAGGTCGAGATCCCCGTCGCCGTCAATGTCACCCACCGCACCGCCATGGCCCATCATGCCGGCCAGCGGCCCGAGCAGTCCGGCCCGAGCGGTCACGTCTTCAAAGCGGATCTCTGCGGAGTCTCCCGACGACGGGAACAGGACGGCAGTGAACGCCGCGAAGCCCGCGAACAAGCGGCTTAGCCCATGCATTGAGACGCCTCCCGGTAATGTGGCCGATATGCACGACTATACCGCGGGGCAGACGAGAATGCAACTTACCCGTTTAGCTGCCGCCGGTACGGCGGCTTGACGCTTGAACACGCTTCCGGCCAAGCCGCCGTACCGGCGGCAGCTAAACGGAGAAGTTACCGGCTCGAGCGGATGCTCAACGCGATGTCTTGCGCATATTCGGGCAGCCGGAGCGTCTTTGCGCCATCGGTGTGCTGAAAGGCCTCTTCGCGGTCGACAGTGCCGGTCCTTGTGTTGATCCAGCGAGCGTCATACGAACCGGTCGGGAGTTCCAGGGCCAATTCCTTCACGCCTTCCCCTTTGACGTAGACCGCATACTGCCGGCCCGGTTCGACCAGCACTCGGGCCGTCGCCTCGGCGGGCAGCTTGCTTCGGATCACCGAGTTGTCGGGCGACATCTCGAGGAAGTCGAAGCCGTGGATGAATGTCTTGAGGATGGCGAGTTGTTTTCGTAGCGTCCGACCGCCACCGCCGGGCGCGTCGGGCTTGGCCGTGCCGTCTTCGTGCTCCGGCGTGAACGAGTAGTCGAGGTTGTCGTAAAGCGCACCGCCGGCGATGATGAAATCCCAGCCCTCGGAGCGGTACGTGAAATCGGCGCTGCCTTTGAAGCCCGTCTCATCGTCGCCGATCACCTTGCCGAGATGATAGTTCATCGCCACCGCGTCGGGCGGGCGGCAATAGTGGAAGTTGAAAATCGACACGGCCCGGTTCGGATCCTTGATCTTCTGCGAACCGTTGGCGATGTTCTGTGCGATCAAGTGCTTGCTCGGGAAGTCGGCCTCTGAGCGGACGATCGTCGCGGCGATCCGGTCCTGCCACGGTCGCGTGACACCGCCGAAATAGGGTTCGTTGCAGATCTCATAGAAGACATTGTCGAAGTCCTTCAGTTCCGCCACGATCTTTCGCGTCACCGCTTCGTGGGCCGCCAAAAGGTCCTTGTGGACGAGCGTGTAGACCTCGGTCCGCCCGGCATGGC
>JAZFUB010000199.1:0-2864 GCA_036447015.1 Thermoguttaceae bacterium
TGGGAATCGTTCCGCCGGAGCGAGCAGCCTTCGAGGGATCGTCAAGACCGATTTGAAGGAGACCTATCGATGAAGACCGTACGAATCACTCTGGCCCTGGCCATCGCCCTGTCGATTGCCGTTCCCTTGATGGCACAGGAGAAGAAGACCGCCAAAGCCAAGGCGGCGAAGATCAGTCCGATCGCTCGGGTGATGTTGAGGATGGGGAAGATTCGCAGCGCAATCGAGGGGTTGGACCTCACGGCCGAGCAGAAGGAAAAGCTCGGAAAATCTCGCGAGCAACTCGGTCCGAAGGTGGGAAGTGTCTTTGGCAAACTGCGAGACATCCTCACCGAAGAGCAGCGGACCGCGTCCGAAGAGGCGGGCAAGAAGGCGAGGGAGGCCGGAAAGGAAGGCAGGGCCTTGATCGTGGCGATCGAGGCGTCGGTGAAAATCACCGAGGAGCAACAGGAGAAGATCGACAAAGTCGCCAAGGAGTTGGGCGCGCTGAATCGCGAGATGACCAGATCGATCATGGGCATCCTGACTCCCGAGCAGAAGGAGAAGTTGAAGAAAGCGTTGGCGCCCCAGCCCCGAAAGCAGGGCGATAAGAAAGACAAGCCGGACGAGAAGAAGTAGAACGTACGATTCCGTACGCCATCGTCGTTTAGCGGCCGGGCTTGCCCGGCGCGTTTTGAATTCGTGTAGCTGGATTCGCAAGAATTCAGTCGTCGCCGCCCAGCAGCCGCTCGATGTGAATCCACCCTTCAGTGGGGCATAGGGCGCGACTGCAACCGCTCGGCGACTTGTACAATGCCCAACTCCGGTGTATGGTTGGGATGTTAGGTAAAATACTCCGTCCGATCTGGAAGAAGGTATCGAACAATGAAGATGGACAATCATAACGCTGATCGTAAGGGTGTGACCCGACGCCGCTTGCTCCAAGGGGCCGCCGGGGCCGTTGCCGCCGCGGCTGTCGCCGGATCGACCGAAGCCAGCCAGTTGGGTTTGAGAAAGCGAACGAAGGAACAGCCGCGACAGAGCAAGCAGGGGGTCGTCAACGGCCGGATCAACCAATCGGTCTGCCACTGGTGCTTCACCGGCGACGGGTCGCCCGAGCCTTGGACGCTCGAACAGTGTTGTCAGCACGCCGTCGACCTGGGTGTGAAGTCGGTCGAGTTGGTCGATGCCAAGAACTGGGACCTTCTGAAGAAGTACGGCCTCACGTGTGCCATGGCCAACAGCCACGGCTTCGTCCGCGGGCTCAACGACAAAGCGAATCACGATTGGGCGATCGATATTCTCAAACGCGGGATCGACAACTGTGCCGACGCCGGATTCCCCACGGTCATCACGTTCTCCGGTTTCCGTAACGGAATTCCCGACGACGTCGGCCTGGACAATACCGTCGCGGGCCTGAAGAAGGTCATCGGCTATGCGGAGAAAAAGAAGGTCAACCTCTGCATCGAGGTGCTCAACAGCCGCGTCGACCAGGCCATGAAGGGCCATCCCGGCTATATGTGCGACACGGTCGAATGGGCCTACGAGGTGTGCGACCGGATCGCGTCGCCGCGGATGACCTACCTGTTCGATATCTATCACGTGCAGGTCATGCAGGGCGACATCATCACCCGTATCCGCGACTACCACAAGTACATCGGCCACTACCACACGGCCGGTTGCCCGGGCCGAAACGAGATGGACGATACCCAAGAGATCAACTACCCGCCGATCATGCGAGAGATCGTCAAGACCGGCTACAAGGGCTACGTCGGCCAAGAATTCATTCCCACACGGAATCCGCTGCAATCGCTCCGCGAGGCCGTGACCCTCTGCGACGTTTGATGAACGAACTGCGTTACAGTGCTGCGGCATGTCAACTCGATCTCCCCAATCCGGACCGCCGGGAGGAGATCGCCGGGCGTGTGGAGCAGATGATCGGCACGATCCGAATGGCCGTCGAGGGCTACTCGCCATTCTTGCCCGTCAAGCTGATCGTCTTTCCAGAGTTCGCCCATGCGGCCCCGATCTACCGAAGCGTCGAGCAACTGCGGCGGCACCTGACCGTGCCGATTCCGAACGAACACACCGAGCGTTACTGTGACGTCGCACGCGAACTGAACGTCTACATCCAGACCGGAACGTTTCTCGAAGAGGATCCCGCCTGGCCCGAGGTCGTCTTCAACACGACTTGTCTGATCGGGCCCGAAGGTCTGTTGACGAAGTATCGCAAGGTCAATCCCTGGCTGCCGTGGGAACTCCACGCCAGTCCGCACGACCTGCCCGACTACGCCGAAGAGCTCTTCCCGGTCGCCGAAACGCCGATCGGCAACCTGGGGGCCGCGATCTGTTACGACTGGCTGTTTCCCGAGGCATTGCGGCAACTGACGGCCAACGGCGCCGAGGTGCTGATCCGGGTGTCGGCCTATATGGACCCCTGGGGAGCCACGCCGCCGATGGATTGGTGGACCGTCGTCAACCGGTGCCGTGCGTTGGAAAACTTGGCCTACGTCGTGGCTTCCAACCAGGCGTCGAGTCTGGCCAACTATCCGCCCTTCTCCTGGCCGGGCGGGAGCATGATCGTCGACTTCGAGGGCCGCATCCTCTCCCAAGCCGATCCGGGACCCGGGGCCAAGATCGTCGTCGGACCGATCGACATCGCCGCACTGCGACACGAACGGAGCGTCCGAAAGGGCCATCGAATGCTCGACCACCTACGCACCGAAGCCTATCCGGTCTATCGCAGCCCGCGGTATCCTGCCGGCGGCCCGGATCCGCACCGCTCGGGATAGTGCTTCGTCACGCTTGATGTATCGGGTAGCCGGAGTGGGCAGACAAAGGGGGGGGGGGGGGGAAAACCCCCCACTGGTGTGCGAACCGCGAAA